>NZ_JBSGZJ010000355.1:0-7430 GCF_053610925.1 Streptomyces sp. NPDC054847
GGGGGGGTCCAACCCTGGGCTGTCCCGCCCGCGCCGGCGTACGTCAGCGGTACGGCGTCAGTGCGCGCCGCCCTGCGCCTCGAGGCGCTTGAAGGAGGCCTCGATCTCGGCCTCGGCCTCGGCGCGGCCGACCCAGTCGGCGCCCTCGACGGACTTGCCCGGCTCCAGGTCCTTGTAGACCTCGAAGAAGTGCTGGATCTCCAGGCGGTCGAACTCGGACACGTGGTGGATGTCCCGCAGGTGCTCCACGCGCGGGTCGGACGCCGGCACGCAGAGCAGCTTGTCGTCGCCGCCCGCCTCGTCCGTCATCCGGAACATGCCGATGGCGCGGCACTTGATGAGGCAGCCCGGGAAGGTCGGCTCGTCGAGGATGACCAGCGCGTCCAGCGGGTCGCCGTCCTCGCCGAGGGTGTTCTCGACGAAACCGTAGTCGGCGGGGTAGCTGGTCGAGGTGAAGAGTCGACGGTCAAGGCGGATCCGACCGGTCTCGTGGTCCACCTCGTACTTGTTCCGCGAACCCTTCGGGATCTCGATGGTGACGTCGAACTCCACGGGTGGCTCCTCCATGATCAACACATAGCAAGACGCAGTACTGGTGATTAAGTGTCCCTCACGCACATGTGTGATCGCGAAAGGGGCTGGTGCGAGGTGCCGAAGGTCAGGACGTGGCAGCTCGCAGCAGGTGCTGCCGTGGTCGGCCTCACCCTCTCCGCCGGGGCGGTGGCCGCGGCGGGACCTTGGGACAACGGTCAGCGTAAGGCCGAGAAGCAGCGGGTGGCGGCCCACGGCCCCACGGGTGGCGCACATCACCAAGCGCCCGCGCCGAAGCGCCCGGCACCGGCGCCCTCCGCCGCCTCGGTGCTCGAGGCCCTCGGCGGCCCGCGGACCGTGTCCGCGGAGGACCCCGCCCGGGCGGACGGCCTGGCCGCGACGCTCGGGCCGCTGCTCGCCGACTCCGGCCTCGGACCGGCGCCCGCCGTCTGCGTCGTCGATCTCACCACCGGTGAGCGGCTGTACGGGAAGCGGGCGGAGGCGCCCATGGTCCCGGCGTCGACCGTCAAGATCGCCACAGCCGCCGCGGCCCTCACCACACTCGGACCGGACCACCGCATCCCCACCACGGTCGTCGCCGCTCCGGACGCCGACGCGATCACGCTGGTCGGAGGCGGCGACGCGACCCTCGACCGGGCCCGTCTCGCCGAACTGGCCGACCTGACCGCGAGCTCCCTGCGGGAACGCGGTGAGGGCTCCCGGAAGGCCCCCACGGTCCGGCTCGTGTACGACGCCTCGCTCTACCAGGGCCCCGTCCTGCATCCCATCGGCCCCAACGACAACATCGCCCCGGTCACCGCCCTCATGGTCGGGCAGGGCCGGCTCGACGACCGCACGAGAGGGCCCGCCACCCGCAGCGCCGACCCGGCCGGCGAAACCGCCCGGGTCTTCCGCGAGCAGCTCTCGGAACGCGGAATCCGCACGTCGCCGCCCGCACCCGGGCGCGCGCCGGCCGACGCGGTCCCCCTCGCCCAGGTGCTCTCGGAGCCGCTGTCGTCCGTCGTCGAGCGGATGCTCACCGACAGCGACAACGACATCGCGGAGTCGCTCGCCCGCCAGACCGCCGTCGCCACCGGCGACAAGGCGTCCTTCGCCGGCGCGGAGCGGGCCGTGACCGAGCAGCTCCGACGACTCCAGCTGCCGCTGGCCGGTACCCGGTTCGCCGACGGCAGCGGGCTGAACCGCCGCGACAAGGTGTCGGCGGCGCTGCTCACGACCGTTCTGGCGCGGGCGGCGGACGCGGCCCACCCCGAGCTGCGGCCGATCCTCACCGGACTGCCCGTCGCCGGCTTCAGCGGCACCCTCGAGAACCGCTACTCCGACACCTCCGCCGGCACCGGCCTTGTCCGCGCCAAGACCGGCACCCTCACCGGGATCAACTCCCTCGCCGGCACCGTCGTTGCCCCGGGCGGCCGACTCCTCGGCTTCGCGTTCCTCGCGGCGGACACACCCTCCCCCTACGAGGCGCAGCCCGCTCTGGACCGGCTGGCGGCCGCCCTGGTCTCCTGACGGCAGGGGCCCGAACCGGCCGGGGGACCGGATCGGCGGGCGACGACACCTCTCCGCGGCGCGGGCCGAGAACGTACGGTTGACGCATGACGAGCATCGGTGGTGCCGAGATGGTCGACTGGAACCTCGCCGTGGCGACCGCGACCCGCTTCGTGCGGCCGGGTCCCGAGGTGAGCCGGGACGAGGCGCGCGCCGTCGTCGCCGAGCTCCGCCGCCACGCCAAGGCCTCGGAGGAGCACGTCCGGGAGTTCACCCGGATGATTCCGGAGGGCGCCCGGCCACGGGACACCCCGGTCCTCGTGGTGGACCGGGCCGGCTGGATCAAGGCGAACGTCGCGGGCTTCCGCGAACTGCTGCGCCCGCTGCTGGACAAGATGCAGGAACGGCGCTCCGGCACGCCCGGCGGCGCGGTGCTCGGCGCCGTGGGCGGCAAGGTGACCGGCGTCGAGGTCGGCATGCTGCTGTCGTTCCTGGCGTCCCGCGTGCTGGGACAGTACGAGACCTTCGCTCCGGGCGGCAGCGACCTGCCGTCCGGAGACCCCGGGGAGGGCAACGGCGGCGGACGGCTGCTGCTGGTCGCGCCCAACATCGTCCACGTCGAACGCGAACTGGAAGTGGAGCCGCACGACTTCCGGCTCTGGGTCTGCCTCCACGAGGAGACCCACCGCACGCAGTTCACCGGCGTGCCCTGGCTGCGCGACCATCTCGAGGGCGAGATCCAGTCGTTCCTCAGTGAGACCGAGATGGATCCCATGACCGTCCTCGAGCGGTTCCGGGAGGCCGCGCAGTCCCTCGTCGGGGCGCGTCCGGAGGGCGAGCAGGACGAGGACGGCCGCTCCATCGTCGAGATCGTGCAGACCCCCGCCCAGCGCGAGATCCTCGGCCGGCTGACCGCGGTGATGTCCCTGCTGGAGGGCCACGCCGACTTCGTGATGGACGGCGTCGGGCCCGCGGTGGTGCCGTCGGTCGCGGAGATCAGGGAGAAGTTCCAGCAGCGCAGGGCACGGGGCGCGAGCCGGCTGGACCTCGCGCTGCGCAAGCTGCTGGGGCTCGACGCCAAGCTGCGCCAGTACCGCGACGGCGAGCGCTTCGTGCGCGCCGTGGTGGAGGAGGTGGGGATGGAGGGCTTCAACCGCGTCTGGACCTCACCGAACACGCTCCCGACCAAGGCGGAGATCGCCAAACCGGCGGACTGGGTCGCGAGGGTGCACCGCAAGGGCGAGGGCGCGCCGTAGAGGAGAGTCGCGAAAGACAGGCGGGCATCGGCAGAAGGGCGCCCCTCCAATCACCCGTCCGAGGGACCGTGGGCTGTGGATAGGCGTGCAATGCTCGGGTATTGGCTCGGTTCTGTCACCATCGACGCACTCTGAGTGACTGCTCTCGGAGTGACGGTCTTCGTCCTGTGGCCGTCCTGATCGTCCGACTCGACCGAGTCACCCCACTCCCGAACCGTTCACGAAGGGCACCGGACATGGGTCCCCATCCTGCGGTCGCGGCGATACGCCTGGCGGTCCGCCGCGTACTCCACGACGTCCTCACCGACCAGACAGAAAACGCCGCACGCTTCGCGCACTCCGCCCCGGGCCCGGCGCCCGCGAGCGCACCCCCGCTCGTCCTCGTGGCGTGCTCCGGCGGTGCGGATTCCATGGCGCTCGCCTCCGCCCTCGCCTTCGAGGCCCGCAAACTTTCCGTCCGGGCCGGCGGCATCACCGTCGACCACGGCCTCCAGGACGGCTCCGGCATGCGCGCCGCCGAGGTCGCCGCACGCCTCACCGCGATGCAGCTGGACCCGGTCGAGGCCATCGCCGTCCGGGTCGGCCGCGAGGGCGGACCCGAGGCCGCGGCCCGTGACGCCCGCTACGCCGCCCTGGACGACGCCGCCGAGCGCCACGGGGCCGCCGCCGTGCTGCTCGGCCACACCCGCGACGATCAGGCGGAGACCGTGCTGCTCGGACTCGCCAGAGGCTCCGGCATCCGCTCGCTGTCCGGGATGGCCGCCGTGTCGGGCACCGCCGGCCGTTACCGCCGGCCCTTCCTCCACATCGACCGGCAGACCGCCCGCAAGGCCTGCATGGTCCAGTCGCTGCCCGTGTGGGACGACCCGCACAACGCCGACCCGGCCTACACCCGCTCCCGGCTGCGCCACGAAGGGCTGCCCGCCCTGGAGAAGGCGCTCGGCAAGGGCGTCGTCGAGGCACTGGCCCGTACCGCCCAGCTCTCCCGCGACGATGCCGATGCCCTCGACAGCTGGGCCGCCGACGCGGAGGCCACCGTGCGGGACGAGAGCGGCCGGCTGGAATGCGCCAAGCTCTACGTCCTGCCGCCCGCCGTGCGCCGCCGGGTGCTGCGCCGGGCCGTGATCGAGGCCGGGGCGCCCGCCGGATCGCTGTTCGCCCGGCACGTCGAGGAAGTCGACCGTCTCATCACCGGATGGCGCGGTCAGGGCGCCATCAACCTGCCCGGCCGGGTCGAAGCGCGACGCCAGGGTGGCAGACTGGTCATTCGGCAAGGCTGAACCGCCGAGAGAAAGCGACGCGGGTGAACGAGAAGGACATGGGCACCGACCTTCAGTCGGTGCTCATCACCAAGGAAGAGATCGACGCGAAGCTCGTCGAGCTGGCCGCGAAGATCGACGCAGAGTACGCGGGCAAGGACCTGCTCATCGTCGGAGTCCTCAAGGGCGCGGTGATGGTGATGGCGGATCTGGCGCGTGCGCTGTCCACCCCCGTCACGATGGACTGGATGGCGGTGTCCTCGTACGGCGCCGGCACGCAGTCGTCCGGTGTGGTCCGCATCCTCAAGGACCTGGACACCGACATCAAGGGCAAGCACGTCCTGATCGTCGAGGACATCATCGACTCGGGGCTGACCCTGTCGTGGCTGCTGTCGAACCTGGGCTCCCGCGAGCCGGCCTCACTCGAGGTCTGCACCCTGCTGCGGAAGCCGGACGCGGCCAAGGTCGCGATCGACGTGAAGTGGATCGGGTTCGACATCCCGAACGAGTTCGTCGTCGGATATGGCCTTGATTACGCGGAGAAGTACCGGAACCTCCCGTTCGTGGGCACGCTGGCGCCGCACGTCTACGGAGGCTGAAGCAACGGCACGCCGGGGAACCAAGCCCGCCTTTTCGCCGTTGGAGCAGGGGAAGGCGGTCGTCGGCGTCGATGCTGAGGTACCGTCCGAAGAACAGTTGTCTTTTCTCACAGCAGCATTTACCTACGGGCAGGAGGGACGGGGCGACACCGCCCCGTATGGATGGACGTGAAGCGATACTTCCGTGGGCCGGTCATGTGGATCGTGCTGGCCGTCCTCGCCGTGGTCGTGCTGATGCAGGTCGTCGGCTCGTCCGGTGGCTACAAGACGGTTGACACCGGCGAGGTCGTCCAGGCGATCGCAAAAGACCAGGTCAAGCAGGCAAAACTGACCACTGGTGACGAGCAGATCATCAAGATCGAGCTCAAGGAGGGCCAGAAGGTCGACAACAGCAGCAAGGTGCAGGCCAGCTACATCGGCACCCAGGGTGCCGACCTGGCCGACACGCTGCAGGACAAGTTCGAGGCCGGCGCGATCGAGGACGGTTACACGGTCTCGCCGTCGAAGCAGAGTCCGTTCGTCTCGGTCCTGCTCTCCCTGTTGCCCTTCGTGCTGATCGTCGTGGTCTTCCTGTTCCTGATGAACCAGATGCAGGGCGGCGGCTCCCGAGTCATGAACTTCGGGAAGTCCAAGGCCAAGCTGATCACCAAGGACACCCCGAAGACGACCTTCGCCGACGTGGCGGGGTCCGACGAGGCCGTCGAGGAGCTCCACGAGATCAAGGAGTTCCTCCAGGAGCCGGCGAAGTTCCAGGCCGTCGGCGCCAAGATCCCGAAGGGTGTGCTGCTCTACGGCCCGCCCGGTACGGGTAAGACGCTGCTCGCACGCGCCGTCGCCGGCGAGGCGGGCGTCCCGTTCTACTCGATCTCCGGTTCCGACTTCGTCGAGATGTTCGTCGGTGTCGGTGCCTCCCGGGTCCGCGACCTCTTCGAGCAGGCCAAGGCGAACGCCCCGGCGATCGTCTTCGTCGACGAGATCGACGCCGTCGGCCGGCACCGTGGTGCGGGTCTCGGCGGTGGCCACGACGAGCGCGAGCAGACGCTGAACCAGCTGCTCGTCGAGATGGACGGCTTCGACGTGAAGGGCGGCGTCATCCTGATCGCCGCCACCAACCGGCCCGACATCCTCGACCCGGCGCTGCTGCGCCCGGGCCGCTTCGACCGGCAGATCGCGGTCGACCGTCCGGACATGCAGGGCCGGCTCGAGATCCTCAAGGTCCACCAGAAGGGCAAGCCGGTCGCTCCGGACGTGGACCTGGGCGCGGTTGCCCGGCGCACGCCCGGCTTCACCGGTGCCGACCTGTCGAACGTGCTGAACGAAGCCGCGCTCCTGACCGCGCGCAGCGACAAGAAGCTGATCGACAACCACGCGCTGGACGAGGCGATCGACCGTGTCGTGGCCGGCCCGCAGAAGCGGACCCGGATCATGTCCGACAAGGAGAAGAAGATCACCGCGTACCACGAGGGCGGTCACGCCCTGGTCGCGGCGGCTTCACCCAACTCCGATCCGGTCCACAAGATCACGATCCTGTCCCGGGGCCGTGCCCTCGGCTACACGATGGTGCTCCCGGAAGAGGACAAGTACTCGACCACCCGCAACGAGATGCTCGACCAGCTCGCCTACATGCTGGGCGGGCGTGCGGCCGAGGAGCTCGTCTTCCACGACCCGACCACGGGTGCCGCGAACGACATCGAGAAGGCCACCGCCACGGCCCGCGCGATGGTCACGCAGTACGGCATGACCGAGCGGCTGGGCGCGATCAAGTTCGGCGGTGACAACACCGAGCCGTTCCTCGGCCGCGAGATGTCCCACCCGCGCGACTACTCGGAAGAGGTCGCGGCGCTGGTCGACGAAGAGGTCAAGAAGCTCATCGAGGCCGCGCACAACGAGGCCTGGGAGATCCTCGTCGAGAACCGCGACGTCCTCGACAACCTGGTCCTCCAGTTGCTGGAGAGGGAGACGCTCGGCAAGGAGGAGATCGCGGAGATCTTCGCGCCGATCGTGAAGCGCCCGGCCCGCCCGGCGTGGACCGGCTCCTCGCGGCGTACCCCCTCCACCCGCCCGCCGGTGCTCTCGCCCAAGGAGCTGGCGCTGACCAACGGCGCCGCGAACGGTGCGACGTCGGCCTCGGCCACGGCGACCACGGTGACCGATGTCACCAAGTCGTCCGCCGAGCCGGTCCCGGAGGAGCGTCCGGAGGCCTGACCAGGGCATTCGGCGCCCCAGGGCCACCGGCCCCGGAATGAACGCCGCACCTCCCAGGTTCTAGCCTGGGA
>NZ_JBSGZJ010000356.1:0-7429 GCF_053610925.1 Streptomyces sp. NPDC054847
GTCGGAGGCCCGCGCCGCGACCTGCCTCGAGCGGGCGAAGGCCGCCGACGAGGACCGCAGGGCCGCCCAGCGCGCGGCGGACGACGCACGCCGTACCGCCCGCGCGCTGCGGGCAGAACGTGCCGAGATCGCCGGAGCGCCCGAAAGCCTGCCGGAGCAGGACGACCGGACACCCCGCCCCTCGCTGCCCGCGCTGCGCGAGGCGTACCGTGCTGCCTCCCAGCTCTACGAGAAGGTCGGCGTCGGAGCGGACCTGCGCGCCGAACAGGCCCGCGCGGAGAGCGACGAGAGCGCCGCCCTCGCCGAACTCGACCGGCTCACCAACAAGGTCCGTACCCGCGCCGCCCAGCTCCTGGAGGGCACGGACGGCGCCGACGGGCCCTCACGCCAGGCGGCCGTCGTCCGCGCCGAGTCCCTGGTGCAGATGCTGGAGACACGGGCCTCCGAGGCCAGCGAGAAGCTGGGCCGGCTGCGCGGCGAGGCCGAGCGGCTCGCCCCCGCCGACGGCGAGGCGCACACCGAGCTGCCCGAGGACCTCGTCCCCGCCGACGCCGAGCATGCCCAGACCCTCCTGCGCACGGCCACCGCGGGGCTGGCCGCCTGCAACGACACGTTGGAGACGGCCCGCTCCGCCCATGCCGGACTGCTCCACGCCCACCGGGCCGCGGAGGACGCGGCGGGCGGCTTCGACGAGACGGCCGCGCTGCTCCGCGACCTGCTGCGCGACCACCACCAGGACGACGAACCGGCGCAGAGCCCGGAGCCGTACCCCGGCACCCTGGAAGAGGCCCGCCACTCCGCCGCCGAGGCGCGCCGCTCGCTGCGCGGATGCGCCACCGACCTGTCCACCGCGGAGGCGGCGGTACGGGAGGCGAGCGACGTGCTCGTACGGCACGCCAACTCCACCCGTTATGAGCAGGTGCGCACCCCGGCCCGGCAGCAGATCCGCGAACTGCCCGCCGCCGCGCTGCCCGAGCACGCGGCCAAGTGGGCCGAGGCGTTCGCGCCCAGGCTGCGCGTGCTCACCGACGAGCTGGAGCAGCTCGAGCGCAACCGCGACACCATCGTCGACCGGCTGCGCGGCCTGGTGGAGTCCGCGCTCGCGACGCTCCGCTCGGCCCAGCGGCTCTCCCGCCTGCCGGAAGGACTCGGCGAGTGGTCGGGACAGGAGTTCCTGCGGATCCGATTCGACGAGCCGGACCAGGCGACCTTGGCGGAGCGGCTCGGCGAGGTCGTCGACGAGGCGACCCGCGCGGCGGTCAGGAAGAACTCCGACCTGCGCAGGGACGGGATGTCGCTGCTGCTGCGCGGAGTGCAGGCCGCCCTCGAACCGCGGGGCGTGGCCGTGGAGATCCTCAAGCCCGACGCGGTGCTGCGCGCCGAGCGGGTGCCGGTCGGGCAGATGGGCGACGTCTTCTCCGGCGGCCAGCTGCTGACCGCGGCCATCGCCCTGTACTGCACCATGGCCGCGCTGCGCAGCAACGACCGGGGCAGGGACAAGCACCGGCACGCCGGGACGCTCTTCCTCGACAATCCCATCGGGCGGGCGAACGCGACGTATCTGCTGGAGCTCCAGCGCGCGGTCTCCGATGCGCTGGGTGTGCAACTCCTCTACACCACCGGGCTGTTCGACACGACGGCGCTGGCGGAGTTCCCGCTGGTGATCCGGCTGCGCAACGACGCGGACCTGAGGGCGGGTCTGAAGTACATCAGCGTCGAGGAACATCTGCGCCCCGGTCTGCCGCAGGTGGACCCCGCCGACGCGACCGTGCACGGGGAGATCACCGCGACCCGTATGTTCAAGCGGGCGCCGCTGCCCGGGCAGACGACGGGGGAGCAGTCCGCGCCCCGCTCCCCGGACACGGCCGCGCACGGTCGGGCATAGCGAGCCGCGGAGCCACGCGACCCCCGGCCACCTGCCGGGCGGCCGTCGCTGAGCCGTGCGGCGGTACGGCGCCATGCCTCGTGCCGCACGGCGCACCGAGAGCGCTTGGTGCCGCACGGCGCACCGAGGGCGTCGGGGTGGCGCACGGCGTACCCACGGCGTCTGGTGCCGTACGGCGTGCAGGCCGCCGTGTTCGCGTCGGCGGCACAGGCCCCAAGAGCGTCTGGTGCCGCCCAGCGCACCGGCGCTACGCCTGGGAGAGCCTTCCGCCGGACCGTTGCCGTATGCGTGACGCCCCCCTCGCGGCGGCGCGGGCGGCCCGGCGGGCCCGGCGGCGGTCGCGGCGCAACTGGCGCGCGGTGCTGCTGGGGACCGACACCACGCCGTTGCGCTGGTTCCACACCTGGCGGGTCACCCACACGTCGAGCACCGCCCAGGTGGCGACCACCGTGCCGGCCACGGTGCTCAGCACGAACGGGAAGGCCAGCCACGCCCCGGAGAGTGTGAAGAGCAGGGCCGTCATCGCCTGAATCATCGTCAGCGACACGATGATCACCGCGCGGACAGCGGCTCTGCGGACAGGCTCGGCCATACGCCTTCTGGTCGCCGGCTCCTCCACCCAGAGCTGCCGCGGCACATACAGGTCGTCCGCCGTCGGCGTCGCCTCACGACGCTCGTCCGTGTCCATGGATCGTGTCACTCCCCACCTCAAGTCCGACTTAACGGTGGCTGCCCGGATTCTGCCGTCCTACTCCGGTTGCCGCACAACCGCAGCGCATCGCACTGCACTTCACGTGCCCCGGAATCCCGATCCCCCGCCGACAACGGCCGGATCCTTGTGCGTGGCGAGTGCGAACCCTCGGCGCCCCCGCAGGGAATGACGTACGGCCGGGCGCGATGATTCCCGCAGAGCGAAGAGATCCAGCCATCTGCCCGGGTCCCGAAAACGACGTGCCGACGTCCTCGCCCCGTACTCGCGGTAATGCCATCTCCACGAATACCGGGACATCCCATGATCAGACGGCGTTACGAAGGCCGAAAACCGTCCGGACGTGTCTTCGAGATGCCTGTGCGTCAGTAGTAGGCTCACGCCGTTTGCTGACGGAACACCACCCGCACCGTGCGGGTCGAGCAGGGGGAGGCCATGCGCTTTCGCGGGAAGTCCATCCGCCGGAAGATCGTGGCGCTGCTGCTCGTCCCGCTGCTGTCGCTGACGGCCCTGTGGAGCTTCGCCACCGTACTGACCGGTCGGGAGGCGAGCCAGCTGCTGGCGGCGAGTTCCGTCGCGGAGCAGGTCGGCAAGCCCGTCGAGGACACCATCGACGTTATCCAGAAGGAACGCCGGCAGACGCTCGTGTACCTCGCTGACCGGCGTGCCTCGGGCGCGCAACAGGCCATGAACACAGGCCGCCAGGCCACGGACAGCGCCGTCGCCGCCGTGCGCCGCAACGCGGAGTCGTCGTCGGTCCGCGACGACCTGACCTCCGACTCGTCGCGCCGGCTCACCTCTCTGATCGAGGCGTTCGACGGGCTCGACGCCCTGCGCCGGTCCGTGGACACCAACACCGTGACCCGCGCACAGGCGCTGGAGTTCTACAACGGCCTCATCGACCCGTCGCACGGATTCCTGCTGACCCTGCACGCCCTCGACGACGTCGAACTCGAACGTCAGGGCCGCGCACTGGTCGGCCTCTCACGGGCCCGCGAGATGCTCTCCCGCGAGGACGCGCTGATGGCCTCCGCGCTGACGACCCGGAAGACGACCGCACGGGAGATCCGCGAACTCACCGACCACGCCGCGCACCGGCAGGTCTACTACGAGACCAACCTCGAGATGCTGCCCGCCCGCGACCGGGGGACGTTCCAGCAGTACTGGCGCAGCCCCGAGACGGCGCCCCTGCGCGACGCGGAGGAACGCATCATCGCCGCCGGGCCCTCCGACGGGCTCCCGCCGTCGGAGGCCGAGCGCTGGCAGCAGGCCGCCACCCCGGTCCTCGACAACCTCGACCGCGAGGCCTCCGACGCCCGCGACCGCTACCAGGACCGGGTCGAACCCGCCGCGTACGGCGTGCTGGTCAAGGCGGGCGTCGCGGGCGTGCTCGGCTTCCTCGCCCTTCTCGTCTCCGTCATCGTGTCCGTCCGGATCGGCCGCGACCTGGTCCGCGACCTGTCCCGGCTGCGCAAGGAGGCCCACGAGGTGTCCGGCGTGCGGCTGCCCAGCGTCATGCGCCGCCTCGCCGCCGGAGAACACGTCGACGTCGAGACCGAGGCACCTCGGCTCGAGTACGAGAAGGACGAGATCGGTCAGGCCGGTCAGGCCCTCAACACCCTCCAGCGGGCGGCCGTCGAGGCCGCGGTGCGCCAGGCGGACATGCGGCGCGGCGTCTCCGAGGTGTTCGTCAACCTCGCCCGCCGCAACCAGGTCCTGCTCCACCGCCAGCTGTCGCTCCTCGACACCATGGAGCGACGCACGGAGGACACAGAGGAATTGGCCGACCTCTTCCGGCTCGACCACCTCACCACCCGTATGCGGCGTCACGCGGAGGGCCTGGTGATTCTCTCGGGTGCGGCGCCCTCACGGCAGTGGCGCAAGCCCATCCAGCTGATGGACGTGGTGCGTGCCGCGGTCGCGGAGGTCGAGGACTACGAGCGCATCGAGGTGCGCAGGCTGCCGCGCATCGGCGTCGGCGGCCCCGCCGTCGCCGACCTCACCCACCTCATAGCCGAACTGCTCGAGAACGCCACGGTGTTCTCGCCGCCGCACACCGGTGTCCAGGTCCTCGGCGAGCGGGTCGCCAACGGCTTCACCCTCGAGATCCACGACCGCGGTCTCGGCATGGCCGCCGACGCCCTCCTCGAGGCGAACCTGCGGCTCGCGGAGACACCCGAGTTCGAGCTCTCCGACACCGACCGGCTCGGCCTGTTCGTCGTCAGCCGCCTCGCCCAGCGCCAGAACGTCCGCGTGTCGCTCCAGCAGTCCCCGTACGGCGGCACGACGGCCGTGGTCTTCATACCGGCGGCCCTGCTCACAGAGGCGCCGGAGACCCAGGGCACCGGATTCCGGCTCGACCGCAAGAGCGAGAGCGCCGCCGGCCGGCGCGACGGCAGGCAGCCGGCCCTCTCGAAGCTGCCCAGCGGCCTCGGGGCGGCCGCCGTCCTGGACGGCCCCGTCGAACTGGAGGCCCCGGTCGGCGCGCTGGGCCTCGACGAGCGGGACCGCTCCCTCCTCGGCGACGACCGGCCCGTGCCGGCGGACGCCGGCCGCCTCGCCGACATCGAGGACAGCGAGAGCGAGCGGGGCGGCATCTTCCGCCCGCGCCGCCGCGGCGACGCGGCGGGCGAGCACCACCAGCAGGCCCCGGAGCAGTCGGAGGAGCACCGTTCCGGCCCGGTGCCCCTCCCGAGACGCAGGCCCCCGACGCTCGTCGCCGATCACGGCCGCAGGGTCGACGAGCGAGGCGTGGACGGTCGCGGCCATCCGGCCCCGGAGCCGGGGCGGGCCGAGCCCACCCCGTTCGCGAGGCCGCCGCTCTCGGCCGCCCCCACACCGCTCACGTCCGACCGCCGCGACCGCGGCAGGTCCGGGCCGGCGCCCGTGCCGCCGTCCGGCGACGCGGCACGACCGTGGCCCGCGCGGCAGCCCGACGAAAGCCCCGCGCCAGCCGCTCCGCTGCTGGACGGCCTGCCCCGCCGCGTACGGCAGGCCAGCCTCGCACCCCAGCTCCGTGCCTCGGCCGCCGCTGCCGCGGAGCAGAGCGCCGCCTCCCCGGCGGCGGGCGGACCGGAGCGTGACGCGGACGAGGTCCGCAACCGCATGGCCTCCATGCAGCGCGGCTGGCAGCGCGGCCGCCGCCGCAACGCCGAGGAGGCCGCGGCAGAACAAGGCACCGACCCGGCCGTCGGCGACGGCCGGACCGCACCAGGATCGACATCGGAGGGGGACGGTCGATGACCGCACCGCACGCCGCAGCAACCGACGCCACAGGGGACCGGTTCGGGGCCCAGCGCCCGGGTGGTCTCAACTGGCTCCTCGATGAGCTGGTGGACCGCGTCGCCAGTATCCGCAAGGCCCTGGTGCTCTCCAGCGACGGCCTTGCCACCGGTACCTCCCGGGAACTCACCCGCGAGGACAGCGAACACCTCGCCGCCGTCGCGTCCGGCTTCCACAGCCTGGCCAAGGGGGTCGGCCGCCACTTCGACGCGGGCCAGGTCCGCCAGACCGTCGTCGAGCTCGACGAGGCGTTCCTCTTCGTCACCGCCGCGGGGGACGGCAGTTGCCTGGCCGTCCTCGCGGACGCCGACTCCGATGTGGGTCAGGTGGCGTACGAGATGACGCTGATGGTCAAGCGCGTCGGAGCGCACCTCGTCACCGCGCCACGGACCGGTCAGGCCGCCGGAGGGTGAGGCCATGAGTGAATCGCTGCGGCACGGCCGCAGGTCGCACCACTGGATCGACGCCGACGCCGGCCCGGTGGTGCGCCCGTACGCGATGACCCGCGGCCGCACCAGCCATGCCGGCCGCCACCGGCTCGACCTGATCGCCCTCGTCGTGCCGGAGGCAGCGGCCGACGACCCGGGCCGTGACCAGACGCTCTCGCCGGAACACGTCGAGATCGTCGAACGCTGTGGCAGTACTCCCCAGTCCATCGCCGAACTGGCCGCCGGTCTCGACCTGCCCGTCGGTGTGGTCCGTGTCCTCGTCGGCGACCTCGTCGACGACGCACTCGTACACGTAACCCGTCCCGTTCCGCCGGCCGAACTGCCGGACGTGAGCATTCTCCGCGAGGTGATCAATGGTCTTCGGGCGCTCTAGCCGCCGCAAGGCGCCGATCGAGCCGGTGACGCTGAAGATCCTGGTGGCAGGCGGCTTCGGCGTCGGCAAGACCACCCTGGTGGGCGCGGTCAGCGAGATCAAACCGCTGCGCACCGAGGAGACGCTCACCGAGGCCGGACGGCCGGTGGACGACATCGCCGGCGTCGAGGGCAAGACGACCACCACGGTCGCCATGGACTTCGGGCGGATCACGCTCCGCGAGGACCTGGTCCTTTATCTGTTCGGCACCCCCGGGCAGGACCGGTTCTGGTTCCTGTGGGACGAGTTGGCGCAGGGCGCGCTCGGGGCGGTCGTCCTCGCGGACACCCGCCGCCTCGAGGACTGCTTCGCGGGTGTCGACTACTTCGAACGCAGGGGCATCCCGTTCGCGGTCGCCGTCAACTGCTTCGAGGGGGCGAACCGTTTCCCGGAGGAGTCCGTGCGGGCGGCCCTCGATCTCGACCCAGAGGTGCCGCTGCTGATGGGCGACGCGCGTTCCCGCGAATCGGTCAAGGACATCCTCGTCGCCGTCGTCGAGCACGCACTGACCCGCGCCGACCAGGTCCGCGAACACGCCGCGACCGCCGGCACCTGAGGCCGGGCGCGTACCCCGCCCCGCCGGGCACGCACCCCCGCCGGTACCTGCCCCTGGCCCGTACTCTCGTCGGCACCTGGGACGGACACGGCCCGTATCCCCACCGACCGGGGTACGGGCCGTGAGCTTTTCGCCC
>NZ_JBSGZJ010000357.1:0-7395 GCF_053610925.1 Streptomyces sp. NPDC054847
GTGCACGGCGGCCGGCTCCGCGACCGCGGTCCCCTTCTCCACCGACGAGGGGTCCTCCTCGGTCGCACTCCCCCGCTTGCCGAGGTGGTTGAACGCCAGGTTCAGCACGATCGCCACGATGCAGCCCGTGGAGATGCCCGAGTCGAGCACCACGAGGGCGTCCTCGGGGAAGGCGTGGTAGAACTCCGGCGCGGCGATCGGGATCAGCCCGATGCCGACGGCCGCCGCGACGATCAGCGCGTTCTCGCCCTTCTCCAGTGCCGCCGTGGCCAGCGTCTGGATACCGCTCGCCGCGACGGAGCCGAAGAGCACGATGCCGGCGCCGCCGAGGACGGGCAGCGGCACGAGCGCGATGACGGACGCGGCGACCGGACAGAGTCCGAGCAGGATCAGGATGCCGCCGCCGGCGGCGACGACGAACCGGCTGCGGACCTTCGTCATGGCGACCAGGCCGATGTTCTGGGCGAAGGCGCTGCACATGAAGCCGTTGAACAGCGGGCTGATCGCGGAACCAAGAGTGTCGGCGCGCAGGCCGCCCTCGATGGTCCGCTCGTCCGCCGGGCGGTCCACGATCCGGCCCAGCGCGAGCATGTCGGCGGTGGACTCGGTCATGCAGACCAGCATCACGATGCACATGGACACGATGGCGGCGATCTCGAACTGCGGTGCGCCGAAGTGGAACGGGGTGGGGAAGCCGACGATCCCGGCGTCCTTGATGGCGTCGAGGTTGGTCATGTTCAGCGGTACGGCGATGACCGTGCCGGCGACGAGGCCCAGCAGGATGGCGATCTGCTGCATGAAGCCGCGCAGCAGTTTGCGCAGCGCCAGCACGATCACGAAGGTGAGCGCCGCCATGCCGATGTTCTTCATGGAGCCGTAGTCGTCCGCCGTGGAGTTGCCGCCCTGGGACCAGTTGAAGGCGACGGGCAGCAGCGACACACCGATCAGGGTGATGACCGTGCCGGTGACGACGGGCGGGAAGAAACGGACCAGTTTGGAGAAGTACGGGGTGAGCACGAAGCCCAGCACGCTGGCGACGATGATCGCGCCGAAGATGACCGCGATGCCGTCGTAGCCCCGGTCTCTGCCGATGGCGACCATCGGCGTCACACCGGCGAAGGAGACACCGTTGACGAACGGCAGCCGGGCGCCGATGCGCCAGAAGCCGAGGGTCTGGAGCAGGGTGGCTATACCGGCGGTGAACAGGCTCGCGCCCATCAGGAACGCGGTGTCCTTGGCGCTGAGGCCCACTGCGGGCCCCACGATCATCGGCGGGGCGACGACTCCCGCGTACATGGCGGCCACATGCTGCAGGCCGCTGGTGAACATCTTGAAGGGGGGCAGGGTTTCGTCGACCGGATGCTTCCGGTCCTCTACTTCGGCGGTCGAGTTGTGCACGGCCACGGCGGTGCCTCCGGTCCGGGTTACACGTCGTCGGTGGACGTGTGGTGTCAAGGAGGTGGTGCAGGTGGTGCGGTTGTGCACGTACCGGGTCGCCCGAGCCGGTGTGCGGGCGGCGTCCCCGTGCCGGGTGGCAGGGGGCGCCACCACCGGGAGGCACGCACCTTTGTCGTACGCGCCTCCCGGCGACGGCCGCCGTGGACCCCGCTCGGGTCCACGGCCGCCGGTCGAGGGCCGTCCCCCTCGACCGGACTACCGGGTTCAGCCCTGTGCGGCGATCCGCGCCAGGCGCTGTGCCTCGTCCCGCGTGGAGCGGGCGATGGCGTCTTCGTCCACCGTGGTGAGGTGGTTGCCCTCGACGACGGTCCTGCCGTCGACGAGGGAGAGGGTGACCGGCGCGGCCGCGCCGAAGACGAGCGCGACGACCGGGTCGGCGATGGAGGAGTGGGCGAAGGTGTCCAGCTTCCACATCACCAGGTCGGCGAGCTTGCCCGGTTCGAGGGATCCGATCGCGTCCGCCCGGCCGAGTACCTGCGCGCCGCCGTAGGTGCCGAGGCGCAGTGCCTGGCGTGCGTTCAGTGCGGCCTCGCGGTGGGCGCCGAGCCGGTTGATCAGCAGCGCGTTGCGCAGTTCGGTGTGCAGCTCGCCGGACTCGTTGGATGCGGTGCCGTCCACGCCGAGTCCCACCGGCACACCGGCCCGCAGCATGTCGGGGACGCGGGCGATGCCGGCCGCCAGACGCGCGTTGGAGGAGGGGCAGTGCGCGACGCCGGTGCCCGTGCGGGCGAAGGCCGCGATGTCGGAGTCGTTCATGTGGACGCAGTGCGCCATCCACACGTCGGAGCCCAGCCAGCCCGTCGACTCGAAGTAGTCGGTGGGGCCCATGCCGAAGAGCTCCTTGCAGAACTCCTCCTCCTCGACCGTCTCGGACCCGTGGGTGTGCAGCCGCACTCCCTTGCGCCGGGCCAGCTCGGCGCCCTGCCGGAGCAGTTCGGTGCTGACGGAGAACGGCGAGCAGGGCGCGACGGCGATCTGCGTCATCGCGTCGAACGAGGCGTCGTGGTGCTTGTCGACGGTCTCCTCGGTGCCGGCCAGCGCGCCTTCGAGGGACTCGACCGCGAAGTCCGGCGGCAGGCCGCCGTCCGACGTCCCGCGGTCCATGGAGCCGCGGGCGAGGGTGAACCGTACGCCCATCTCCCGGGCGGAGCCGATGATCGCACCGGACAGGTCGCCGGAGCCCCGCGGGTAGACGTAGTGGTGGTCCATGGCGGTGGTGACGCCACCGCGGGCCATCATCGCGAGCGAGCCCTGCGCCGCGGCACGGACCATCGGCTCGTCGATGCGCGCCCACGTCGGGTAGAGCGCCACCAGCCAGTTGAAGAGGTTGTGGTCGGTGGCGAGACCGCGCGTGATCCACTGGTAGAAGTGGTGGTGGGTGTTGACCAGGCCGGGGGTGACGAGGTGGCCGGTCCCGTCGATGCGGCGTACCACGTTCGCGAGGCCCTCGGGTGCCTTCCCTGCTCCGACGGACTCGATCCTGTTGCCCGCGACGACGACATGGCCGGAGGCGTACTCGCTGTCGTCGGCGTCCACGGTGGCGATCGCACAGTTCTCGATGACGATGCGCTCGACCGTTTCGGTCGGGGCTGCCGAAGGTGCCATGGTGCTTCCTTCTTCTGTGGGCGGCGAGGTGGGCACGGCAGGACCCTAGGAGGATTTGAGTGCCACAGCCGGGCGGCTGCGGGTGCCGAGATGGTGGAAGAACAGGTTGAGCAGGACCGCGACGAGCGCTCCGGCGCTGATGCCGGAGCCGAGCACGGTCTGTGCCCAGGCCGGGAAGTCCGAGTAGAAGGTGGGCGCGGCGAGCGGGATGATGCCGGCGCCGAGCGCGACGGCCACCAGGATGATGTTGGAGCTGTCGTCGAGTCCGGCCTCGGAGAGAGTGCGGATGCCGCTGACGGCGATCGAGCCGAACAGAACGATTCCGGCGCCGCCGAGGACGGGCATCGGGACGAGTGAGACGACGGCGCCGAGGACGGGGAAGGCGCCGAGGACCAGCAGGGCGCCGCCGGCGACGGCGACGACGTAGCGGCTGCGGACCCGGGTGAGGGTCACCACGCCCACGTTCTGGGCGAACGCGGAGGTGGGGAAGCCGCCGAAGACGGGTCCGAGGAGCGTCGCGATGCCGTCGGTGCGCAGTCCGCGGGTGATCGTCCCGCCGTCGCTGCGGCGGTCGCAGATCTCACCGAGGGCGAGCATCCCGGCGCTGGACTCGGTCATGAGGACCAGCATCACGATGCACAGGGACAGGATCGCGGCGGGCTGGAAGTCGGGGGCGCCGAAGGCGAAGGGGCTCGGCAGCGCGGCGACCGGCGCCTCCCGCAGGGCGGAGAAGTCGGCCATGCCGAAGGGGATCGCGGCCAGCGTGCCGATGAACAGGCCGAGCAGCAGCGCCACTTGCTTGAGGAAGCCGTGGCCGAAGCGCTGGAAGAGCAGGATGACGGCGAGGGTGAACGCGGCCAGCGCCAGGTACTTCATGGCGCCGAAGTCGGCGGCGCCGGTGTCCCCTCCCTGTGCCCAGGTGACGGGCACGGGCATCAGAGTGACGCCGATGAGGGTGATGACCACGCCGGTGACGAGCGGCGGGAAGAAGCGCAGCAGCCGTCCGAAGAAGGGCCCGACGGCGAGGCAGAAGACTCCGGCGACCATCACCGCGCCGTAGATGGCGGGCAGTTGGCGGCCGGGGGCGCTGGTCTCCGCGATGGCGAGCATGGGCGCGATGCCGGCGGAGGAGGCGGCGTTGACGAACGGGAGCCGGTTCCCGGCGAAGTTCGCGACACCGATGGTCTGCAGGAGGGTGGCGAGGCCGGCGATCAGCAGGCTCGCCGCGATCAGCCGGGTCATGCCGGCGGCGTCGAGGCCGACCGCCTGGCCGATGATCAGCGGAGGAGTGACCACGCCCGCGTACATGGCGGCGATGTGCTGGAGCGCGGCGGGAACGAGCCGCGCGAGGGGGAGCTTCTCGTCCACGGGATGGACGGGCGGTGCGGTGCCGGGGCCTTGTGCGGCTTGCGCCGGCTCCGTTGCAGGCTGTGCCATGGTTCTTCCCTCCGGTCCGGCCGGCCCCCGCCCGGCTGCGGGCGGGCGGGGGCGGGTCGGTCCCGCGTCAGAGGTTGGTCATGTCGACCGGGATCTTCGGCTCGACGCCGTCCCGCAGGATGGTGGCTTCGATCAGGCCGTACGGGCGGTCGGCCGCGAAGTACACCTCGTTGTCGTTCTTGAGGCCGAACGGCTCGAGGTCCACCAGGAAGTGGTGCTTGTTCGGGAGCGAGAAGCGGATCTCGTCTATCTCGCTGCGGCTGTTGATGATGCGCGAACCCATCTGGTACAGGGTCTGCTGCAGCGACAGCGAGTACGTCTCCGCGAAGGCCTCGAGCATGTGCTTCTTGGCCTGGTCGTAGGACTTGTCCCAGTTGGGCATCCGGTCCTCGTCCGAGGTCCAGTTGTAGCGCCACTGGGCGGCGACCTGGGTGGCCAGGATGCGGTCGTACGCCTCTTTGAGGGTCGTGTACCGGTCCTTGACGTAGCCCCAGAACTCGGAGTTGGTCGAGTTCATCACGGTCAGGTCCTTGAGGCCGGAGACGACCTCCCACTGTTCACCGTCGTAGGTGATCTGGGTGGTGCGGGTCTCCTGGCCCTTGCGGACGAAGGAGTGCTTGACCTCGTCGGCGCCGATGAACTTCGAGTTGCCGTCGGAGGTCGCGATGCGCTCCCAGGCGTACTCCTCGATGCGGATGCGCGCCCGGTGGATCGGTTCCTGGCTCGACACGAAGTGCCGGGCGAGGTGGATGCCGAACTGCTCCGCCGACTCGATGCCGTACTCCTTGGCGAACGCGTACACCGTGTTCTTGGTGGTGTCGGTCGGCAGGACGTTGGCGTTCGAGCCGGAGTAGTGGACGTCGTCCATGTCGCCGGAGAGGGCGACGGAGACGTTCAGGTCCTTGATGTGGTGGGTGTCGCCGTCCCGCGTGATCTTGACGACTCGGTTCTCTGCTTTGCCGTACTGGTTCTGGCCGAGAATCGTGGGCATGTCTGCTAGCTCCCTCGGTAAACGGAGTAGCCGAACGGGTTGAGCAGCAGCGGTACGTGGTAGTGCTCGCCCGGCACGACGGCGAACGTGATCGCCACCTCGGGGAAGAACACACCGGTGGCACCGCTGTCCCGATTCGCGGGGGCGTCCTGCTGCGCATCGGCTTGCTTGTTCTCGAAGTACGCCTCGGTCTCGAAGTCGAGACGTACGTGTGTCGTTCCTTCCGGCAGCGCCGGCAGGTCCTTGCAGCGCCCGTCCGCGTCGGTCTTCGATGCGCCGAGCGCCACCCACCGCGCTCCCGCGCCGCTACGGGACGACAGCGAGATGGCGACGCCCTCTGCGGGGCGTCCCACGCTGGTGTCCAGGATGTGCGTGGACACCGATGCGGTGGTTTCCGTGCTCATGCTTCTTCCTGCTCTACGAGACGGGTCAGGCGGATGCGGTTGATCTTGCCCAGCTCGGCGCGGACGATCTCCCGCTCCTGCTCGGGCGAGTTCTCGATCCGGTCGCGTACGGCGTCCCGCATCTGCTCGCCGGTGCGGCCGGTGGCGCAGATCAGGAAGACATGACCGAACTTGTCCTGGTAGGCCAGGTTCAGCTCGAGCATCTCCGCCTTGAGCGTTTCGGACGCGCCTGCCATCCCGCTCTGTTCGCGGGACGACGTGGGGTCGCCCGGCTTGGGCCGGCCGATCGGTGGGTGGCCGGCCATCGCCTCGGCCAGATCCTCCGCGGTCAGTTCCGCCATGGCGGCGTCGCTGGCCTCGAAAAGAGCCTGGGTGGTGGCGTACGGTCGCTGGGCGAGCAGTTTGCTCCCCCACGCCGAACTGGCGCACACCTCGTGCAGTGCGGCCAGGGCCGCACTGTCCTCGGAGGCGTTGAACCGGGCAAGGCCCGGGTTCGGAAGTGAAGTCACGGGAGCCTCCGTGGCTTGTTCATCGCGGTGCGTCGGACGGGCTGCGGATAGCTAACGCCCTTCGGCAACGCGACGTCAACACTTTGTTGAAAACTTGGGGTTACAAATACGGCGCCCCGGCGGCGACCCACGCTCCGGCACCCACCCGCGTCCGGACCGACCGCCCCGGGGCATCGCATCGAGCCTTACACCGTTGCAGCAGCACACCGGGGCAGGCGCGCCTGACACGCCCTAATGTCGGAAATGTCCTCAGTCGATCGGAGCACCGCCTCCGGTCGCACATAACGCCGACAACGATGTCGGCATTGCCAGGAGCATGCACATGAAAAGCGTTCGCCGCTTCGCCGCCTGTACGGCAGCAAGCGCCCTCCTCGGCCTGGGCGCGATCGCCCTCGCCACCCCCGCGCAGGCCGGCACCGTGCCGGCACGAACCGTGGCGGCCGACCCCGCCGGCGACATCGCGACGGCCGTCGACGGCCTCCTCGGGAGCCTGCTCGGCACGGTCAGCGGCACCCTCGGCTCGGTGACCGGCCTCCTGAACGGCCTCCTGGGCGGCCTGCCGGGGCTCGGCGACGCCCCTGCGGCGGGCATGCCCACGGAGAACCTCCCCGCGACCGGTGAGCTGCCATCCACCAGTGAGCTGCCCGCGACCGGCCAGACTCCTGCCACCAGTGAGCTGCCCGCGACGGGCGAGGCTCCTGCGGCCGGTGAGCTGCCGGCGAGCGGGGAGCAGCCCGCGGTCCAGCTTCCGGCCGGCGAGCTCCCGGCCATCGGCGCCCTCCCCGGCCTGGCCGACATCCCCGGGCTCGCGGACCTGCCCGCGCTCGGGGAAATGCCGGCGACCGGTGAGATCCCGGCGGCGGAGCCGCCCACGACCGACCCGGCCGCCGCGCAGCCGCCGGCCACCGACGAACTCCCCGTGGCCGCCGATGCCGCGGGCACGGCCGGCGACTCCTGACGGAGTGACCCCGGCACACCACGGCGCCGCCCT
>NZ_JBSGZJ010000358.1:0-7394 GCF_053610925.1 Streptomyces sp. NPDC054847
TCGCGGTGCCGCCCCTCCATCGCTCCGGAGACGGGCTCAGGTCGTGACTTCGACTCCCTCCGTGTTCCAGGCGCGGGCGAACCCGCTGCCGCGTGCCGAGATGGTCACCATGTCGGCTCCGTAGTCGATGTCCCCAGCGATCTCACCGGGGGCGACCGGTGGCCACTCGACGTCCAGGTGCTCGCCCGGGGACAGCTCGTACTCCATCCCCGACGGTTCGAACTGCACCGTGAGCGGATCGTCCGCGGCCGCTACTCGGATCCTCATCTGCCTACCAGTTCTCCAGGATGTACTTCATCAGATCGGCCGGCTCGGGCTGGCCTCTTCCGGGAACGACTGTGGGCCGCACCCCCCTGAACGGGTGCGGCCCACAGCCTCTTTCGCGGCTCCCGGTGGTTCGGGGGTCAGCCCTTCGCGCCGGTGAAGTAGTTGTGCAGGCCGGGGACCGTCAGCGTCCCGCCGAACTGGCCGGCCTGGGTGACCTTCACGTCGGTGAACATGGCGAAGGGGACGTTCAGCGGCGGCGGGGTCTCCGGGCTGAAGGTGATCGGGATGATGCCGAAGAGGTTGCCCTTCAACTCCTCCGTGTACATGGTCACTTCACCGTCGCGGATCGTCGAGGTGGAGCCCTTGGCGGCCTCGACGTGCGCGGTCGTGCCGTTCGGGCCGACCACGAGCTGGTGCAGGTCCTTGATGTCCACGCCCGTCGCGGTGAACTTCAGAACCTTCTTGATCTTGCCGCTGCCGGTCTTGACCTCCACGATGCCGTGGTAGTCGAGGCCCGTCAGCGTGAGCATGGAGCTCTCGAGGATCCACGGGTCGTCCGGGAGCAGCGGCCGGCCGGGCTCGAGTTGGGCGTCGGCCAGGGCCTCGGGGTCCGGGGTGGGGCACGGGAAGCGCGGCTTGGCGCCGTCCGGGATGGCCTCGTCCTGCTTGGGGTCGAGTCCCTTGACGTCCTCGTCCAGCTCTTCGACCTCGGCGCCGGCCTTGTCCGCCGCGTCCTTGATCGCTTCCTTGGTCTTGTCGACCGTCTCGTCCACCGTGTCGCCCACGGCGTCGGCGGGCTTCTCCGCGGGCTCCTCCGCCGGTGCCTCCGAAGGCGCCTCCGACGGGGAGGCCGAGGGTTCCTCGGCCGGCTGCGTCGCGGTCTCGCTCGGCGACGGCGTCTCGGACGGCTCGCCCTTCAGCGTGTCGCCGATGCCGTCGATGATCTCCTTGACCTTGTCGCCCACGCCCAGCGGGTCGAGCGGGTTGGTCGACTGGCTCGGGGTGGGCTCCGGCGCGGGCGCCGCCTGCTCGGATCCGGCCGCGGAGGCGGACGGGCTCTCGGCAGGCTTCGGCTCCTGCGCCCCGTCGCCCGTTCCGGCTCCGGACGTGGGGCTCGGCGTCGGCTCCGGATCGGCCGTGTCCGAGGGGGACGGTGACTCGGACGGCTTCGCCGTCTCGGACTCCGACGCGGACGGCGACTCCGAAGGCTCGTCGGAGCGGGTCACGCACGGGCCGGGAGCGAAGGGGATGTCCTTGTCGTCGGCCAGGGCCAGCTTCGGGGTGAGCCCCATGCCGACGAAGACGGCGGTGGGCATCGCGGCCAGGGCTATCGCCTTGCTCGCGGGCATCTGGAACTTGTGGAACAGAGACTTCCTGGGCGCGGCGTGGCGCGGCCCCTTTCTCTCCCGCGAGCCGTCGCCGCCCGCGTCCGCGGTCAGCGGTGGTGTCACGTCACCCGGCACTGTTCCTCCCGCCGTTGCCTTCGATGGATGTCTCGTGCATGTCCGCGCCGAAGCCGTCACGCTGCTCCGGTACGGCGGGGCTGTCGGGCGCGGCCTGCTGGACGGCGGGCGCCTCGTCGGCGCTCACGGGCTTCCCGGGCGCCCACGACAGCGAGAGCGCGCCGCCCGTGAGGGACAGGACGAACCCGATGATGAAGCCGCCCAGATTGGCGATCGGAAGGGACACCAGCGCCAGGAGAATCGTGGCGACACCCGCGAACACCCGTACGATGTGCTGGAACCACATCGTCAGACCCAGCGTCACCAGCAGCACGCCGATGATCAGCGAGCCGGCCCCCGCCGTCGTCTGCATCGCGAGGTTCATGTGGCCGATTTTGAAGGTCGCATACGGGAAGTAGGCGATGGGGATCCCGCCGAGCAGGGTCAGCAGACCCGCCCAGAAGGGCCGCTGCCCCCGCCAGGTACGGAAGTTCCGCCGGAGGACGCGGATGTAGTGCTCGTCCCGCCCCTGTGACACTGCAGTCTCGGCGCTCATGGAAAACAGCTCCCTGGTACTGGCGTTGCTGTGTGAAGAGAGTGGCGGGCGGGCGAAGCTGCCAGAGTCTCACCCGCCCGCCCGGACGGGGCTACCGTCAGTAGCACTCGACCTTGGGGCCGTCGCCCTTGTGCAGGCGCATGCTCAGACCGCTGAGCTCGAAGGTGCCGGCGGTCGTCGCCCACGCCTTCTGCTCGACACCGGTCAGCTCGACCTCTTCCGCCTGCTGGGCGAACCCGTTGGGCAGGATCGAGGTGTCCTTGACCGCCGGGCCCTTGCCGGTGCCCGGGTTGTCGGTGTCCTTGGCCGCGACGCCGATGTCGATGTTCTTGAACTTGGCGTTCGCGTCCAGCTCGGACACGTCCAGGTAGAGCTTCTCGGCCTGGACGGCCGTGCCCTTGTCGCCGGCCGTCAGCTTCAGCGTGATCTTGCCGACGAACGGGACGTCGGTGACCACCGACTGGCACATCTTGGTGATCGACGCGTTCTTGAAGGTCGAGATCGCAACGGGGTGCGCGACCTTCTCGTCACCCTTGAGGTCCTTGTACCCCATGTCGACGCCGCCGTACTGGGAGAACCCAGTTCCGACGAGCTTTCCGGCCGTGACCTTGAACTCCTGGCCCGACACCGCGAAGGACGCGGCGAGCGCCCCCTGTGCCAGGCCGACGCCTATCGCAGCCGTCGCGGCCACGCTCGGCACCATGACAAGGGCGAACCGCTTCCATCTGGTTCCACCGCGAGCCATAGACTCCATGACTTTCCTCCTTCTCGGACGTACATCTCCGGTCCGGACCCGCGGGCCCGTCCTGGGATGGGAGAAGTGCTACGTCCTCGGGAAGGAGAGCGCCTGGTCTTCAGGCGCGACGTGCGTCCGAAGAACACCGGCGATCACCCCCGAGCGACAACCACTGGTCGCGCCTGACTCGTCACGCACAACCTGCCGGACAGGCCCTGCCGTTCTGTGGCAGGAACCCCCCTGTCCGCGACCGGCGCCTGGGACGCCGATCGGCCCGGTGGGGACCCAATGGGCCGCGGCACGACTGGGAGCCGGGCTGGTGCGGTATTGGACCGAGCGTCGCCGATCGTGGTCCATTCCACGCCAGGGCGCAAGGGGGTTCGTTACTGGCTAGTAACGGCCTGATAACCACGCCACGACCGCGCGATGTCGCGCGAGCACGCTGGGTGCCGTCCGCACCGCCGACACAGAGGGCGATAGCCATCGATAACCGGACAGAACAAGGCCGTTGCTGTACTCGGAGTAACCCGGCCACCCGTTTACCAAGTTTTGGCAAAGCCGCGCCGCGTTTTGTCACTGTGTCGCCAAAACGGCGGTGACGCCGTGTCAGCGCCACCGCCGCAAATCCGTCAGAACGCCACCCTCAGGACACCCTTGTCATAACGGCTGTCAATGAACGTCCGGCCGGGGCCCGGTGAGACGCCGCCGAAACCTCAGCGACATCACAGGAGTGGCTCAGAAGAGCACCCGCGCGAGCGCCTGCCGGGCCGCCGTCACCCGCGGGTCGTCCTGACCGACCACCTCGAAGAGTTCCAGCAGCCGCACCCGTGCCGTGTCGCGCTCGTCCCCGGCGGTGCGCCGCACCGTCTCCACGAGCCGGCCGAAGGCGTCCTCGACGTGTCCGCCGACGAGGTCCAGGTCCGCGGCGGCGATCTGCGCCGTGGCGTCGGCCGGGTCGGCGGCAGCGGCGTCGCGGACCTTCTGCGGGTCCATGTCCTTCACGCGGCCGAGGAGTTCGGCCTGCGCGAGGCCGAGCTTCGCCTCCGTGTTGCCCGGGTCGTCGGACAGCACGTTCTTGTACGCCTGGACCGCGCCGCCGAAGTCGCCCGCGTCCAGGGCCTGCACGGCCGCTTCCAGCAGTGCGTCGTAAGGGCCGGCCGGGGCGGGGGCCTGTGCGGTCTCCCCCGAGGCGTCCGGGTCGACCACGATGCCGGTGAGGCCGAAGCGCTCCTCGGCCACCTGCACCAGCTGGTCCAGCGTCTGGCGGATCTGCGCCTCCGGCGCGGCGCCCTGGAAGAGGGGCAGCGCCTGGCCGGCCACCACCGCGAACACCGCGGGGATGCCCTGGATCCCGAACTGCTGCATCAGCATCTGGTTGGCGTCGACGTCGACCTTGGCGAGAACGAACCGGCCGTTGTACTCCGTGGCGAGGCGCTCCAGCAGCGGGCCGAGCTGCTTGCACGGCTCGCACCACTCGGCCCAGAAGTCGATGACGACCGGGACCTCGGTGGAGCGCTGCAGGACGTCGCGCTCGAAGCGCGCCTCGTCGGTGTCGATCACCAGGCCGGCAGGGGACACGGCTTGACCGCCACCCTGACGGGCGGCCTCGGCCCTCGCCTGCTCCGCCTTCGCCTTGGCCTCATTGGCCGCCTTCACCGCGGCGAGGTCGACGACGCCGCTCATGGACATGTTCCTAGGCTGCATGAGTACATCCTCCCCCTTCCGCGCGCACAAATGAAAAGCCGCTCTCCCCGGCCGTCGGCAGGCGGCCCCGGGGTGCGACCCCTCCGTCGACCGTGATCGACTCGGCGGCCGGTCCTGCGATTCCGAGATGTCGGCGCCGGGTCCCCACCATGGCGCCTGTGGTTGTCGCGACGAGCCGGTCAGAGGCTTTCGCTACGGGTCGTAGCGTATCTGCGTGGGTCCGGCAGTGTGAAGCATTTTCCGGTGAGCTGCCTCACAGCCTCCTTTCTCCTTACCGGCGGGTATGGTCGCGGGCATGTCCAGCAGCACCCACCCCGCAGCACCCCGTACCGGTCGTACGGGACGGCCTCGCAGCGCCGAGGCCGATACGGCGATCCTGGAGGCGACCCGCGCCTCCCTCGTCGAGCTGGGGTGGTCGAAGCTGACCATGGGGGACGTCGCCACGCGGGCGGGGGTCGCCAAGACCACGCTGTACCGCCGCTGGGCGAACAAGAACGAGCTGGTCGTCGACGCCGTGGCCGTCCTCTTCGACGAGCTCGAACTCGCCGACCGCGGCAGCCTGGTCGCGGACGTGGAGGGTGTGGTGCTCCAGTTCGCCGAGTTGCTCGGGCAGCCCGAGACCAAGACGGCCCTGATGGGCGTCGTCGCGGAGTCCACCTGCGACGAGGCGCTGCGGACACGCATCCGGTCGGCGATCGTCGAGCGGCAGAAGCGGCTCGTCGTCGAGGGCCGGGAACGCGCTCAGGCCCGCGGCGAGCTTCCGTACGAGGCCGACCCCGAGGCGGAGGCCCGCAACACGGACCTGATCTTCGACGTGGTGGCCGGCGCGGTGGTCCACCGGGCGCTGGTGAGCGCGCAGCCGGTGGACGCTGAGTGGGCGCGGCGGTTCACGTCGCTGCTGGTGTCGGGCCTCGCCGCCCTGCCCCGCTGAGCCGGGCGGCGAGGGGCCCGCGACGGGCTCAGAAGCCGGGCGGCTCCGTGTAGATGCCCCACTCGTCGCGCAGGGCGTCGCAGATCTCGCCCAGCGTGGCCTCCGCCCGTACGGCGTCGAGCATCGGCGCGATCATGTTGGAACCGTCGCGCGCGGCGGTCAGCATCGCCTCCAGCGAGGACCGCACGAGCGCCTCGTCGCGGCCGGCCTTGCGATCGGCCAGGACCCGCACCTGCTCGCGTTCGACCTCGTGGCTGACCCGCAGGATCTCCAGGTCGCCGGTGACGGAGCCGGTCGCGGTGTTGACGCCGACGACCTTCTTGTCGCCCTTCTCCAGGGACTGCTGGTAGCGGAACGCGGACTCGGCGATCTCGCCGGTGAACCAGCCGTCCTCGATGCCACGCAGGATGCCGGAGGTGATCGGGCCGATCGGGTGCTGCCCGTCGGGGTGGGCCCGGCGGCCGCGTTCCCTGATCTGGTCGAAGATCTTCTCCGCGTCGGCCTCGATGCGGTCGGTGAGCTGCTCCACGTACCAGGAACCGCCCAGCGGGTCGGCGACGTTGGCGACGCCGGTCTCCTCCATCAGCACCTGCTGGGTGCGCAGCGCGATCTCGGCGGCCTGCTCGCTGGGCAGTGCGAGGGTCTCGTCGAGGGCGTTGGTGTGCAGGGAGTTGGTACCGCCGAGGACCGCGGACAGTGCCTCGACCGCCGTGCGCACCACGTTGTTGTACGGCTGCTGGGCGGTGAGCGAGACACCGGCGGTCTGGGTGTGGAAGCGCAGCCACTGGGCCTTGTCGGTCTTCGCGCCGTACACCTCCTTCATCCAGCGGGCCCAGATCCGGCGTGCGGCGCGGAACTTGGCGATCTCCTCGAAGAAGTCGAGGTGCGCGTCGAAGAAGAAGGACAGGCCGGGGGCGAAGGTGTCGACGTCCAGGCCGCGGGAGAGGCCCAGCTCCACGTAGCCGAAGCCGTCGGCGAGGGTGTACGCGAGCTCCTGTGCGGCCGTCGCGCCGGCCTCACGGATGTGGTAGCCGGAGACCGACAGCGGCTTGTACGCGGGGATGCCCTGCGCACAGTGCTCCATCAGGTCGCCGATCAGGCGCAGATGCGGCTCGGGCTGGAAGAGCCACTCCTTCTGCGCGATGTACTCCTTGAAGATGTCGGTCTGCAGCGTGCCGTTCAGGACGGCCGGGTCGACGCCCTGGCGCTCAGCGGCGACCAGGTACATGCAGAAGACGGGCACGGCGGGACCGGAGATGGTCATCGACGTCGTCACGTCGCCGAGCGGGATGTCCTTGAAGAGGACCTCCATGTCGGCGGCGGAGTCGATGGCGACACCGCAGTGGCCGACCTCGCCGAGCGAGCGCGGGTCGTCGGAGTCGCGGCCCATCAGGGTCGGCATGTCGAAGGCGACGGAGAGCCCGCCGCCGCCGGCGGCCAGGATCATCTTGTAGCGCTCGTTGGTCTGCTCGGCGTTCCCGAAGCCGGCGAACTGGCGGATGGTCCAGGTGCGGCCCCGGTAGCCGGTGGGATGCAGTCCGCGGGTGAAGGGGTACTCACCGGGCCAGCCGATGCGCTCGAACCCCTCGTAGTGGTCCCCGGGCCGGGGGCCGTACACGGGCTCGACCGGGTCCCCGGAGAGCGTGGTGAAGTCGGCGTCCCGCTTGCGGGCCTTGTCGTAACGGGCCTGCCAGCGTCGGCGGCCTTCCTCGATCGCGTCAGCGTCCATACTCCAAATTTACTAGGACGTCCTAGTAA
>NZ_JBSGZJ010000359.1:0-7373 GCF_053610925.1 Streptomyces sp. NPDC054847
GCCGGTTCGACCGGCA
Source organism: Streptomyces sp. NPDC054847 (assembly GCF_053610925.1). Taxonomy (NCBI): domain Bacteria; kingdom Bacillati; phylum Actinomycetota; class Actinomycetes; order Kitasatosporales; family Streptomycetaceae; genus Streptomyces; species Streptomyces sp. NPDC054847. Next base: position 17 of record NZ_JBSGZJ010000359.1, read on the forward strand.
CGAGCAGCGCTGGCGGCGAGGTCGCGTCACGCGACGGCGGTCCCCTCGAGCTCTACCATCTGGCCGGGGATCGCCAGCCGCGTCACCCCGAGCATCGTGGTGGTCGGCGCCACCCCGGCGGCGCCCAGCCGCGCCGCCAGCACGCCGTAGTGCTGGAACAGCAGATCGACGTCGGTCGTGTAGACGTTGAGCCGGACCAGGTTCGCGAGAGACATGCCGGCCTCGGCGAGCACGGCCTCCACGTTGTCGGTACTCAGCCCCAACTGGGCCGCCATGTCACCGTCATGCTGGGGCTTGCCGTCGCCGCTCATCGCGGTCTGCCCGGAGATGTACAGGGTCCGGGTGTGCCCGGAGACGACCTCGCCCTGGTTGAAACCCAGGTCCAGCGACCACGTCACCGGGTTGACGGCCGTTCGTTCCATTGCCACGTAAGGCTCCGTTCGATTCATGGGGAGTACGGACGTCCATCGGCTCGGTAGCCGCCGACTTCGCCGTCGTGTCGAGGAGCCTCGCAGCGAATCACGACACCCATGGTCATGTATTTCGATAAAGTTCTCGCATGCGCGCCGACCGCTTGGTCTCGCTGGTGCTGCTGCTGCGTCAGCGCGGTCGGCTGACCGCGGACACGCTCGCCCGCGAGCTGGAGGTATCCACTCGCACCGTGCTGCGCGACATCGAGGCCCTGTCCGCGGCCGGCGTCCCGGTCTACGCCGAACGCGGCCGGCATGGCGGGTTCGCGCTGGCGCCCGGTTTCCGGACCGAGCTCACCGGTCTCAACCGTGACGAGGCCCTTGCCCTGTTGACCGCCGGAACGGGGCGCGGCGAGCAGGCGTTCGGCCTCGGCTCGGCCCTCGCTTCGGCCGTGCGGAAGGTGGTCGACGCGCTGCCCGAGAACCATCGGGCCACCGCGAGCGACGCGGCACAGCGATTTCTCGTCGACCCGGAGACCGACCTGCTCTCGCGTCGGCTGGTCACCGAGGAGGTACCGGGCACCACGATGATCGAGGTCCGGCGCGCGGTGCTCGCCGGACACAAGCTGCGCATCCACTACGCGGCGACAGGCCAGGCACCGCAGTGGCGCACGGTGGACCCGATCGGCCTGGTCACCGTACGAGACCGGGGCTACTTGCTGGCCACGAGATCCGGTGAGGACCGCACCTACCGGCTGTCGCGGGTGCTGGCCGCAGAGGAACTCCCCGAAACGGCACAGCGGCCGAATCGGGTGGATCTGGACCGGATCTGGCGGGAACGCTCCGCGCAGTTCCTCTCCGGCGGCGACCACATCACCGTGCTGGTACGGGTGGACCCGGCGCGGCGGGAGGAACTGCTGGACACCGCGCTGGCCGTCCGCGCGGAAGACCCCGACGCAGACGGCCGGCTGCGGCTGGAGGTGACGTTTCAGGATTCACGGCACGCCGAATGGGCGCTGTGGCAGCTCGGTACGGACGCGGAAGCCCTGGCCCCGCAGTCGTTGCGCACCTCCCTGCGCGACCGCGCCGCCGCCATTGCCGCCCGCTACAGCGAGTCGTTGTGAGAGTTGTCGTCCTCTACGCGTTGCCGCCGATGCGCTCCGTCCGAGCCCGCGCCCGCGGCCCGCACGGCGCTAGCGTGGGGACCATGATCGTATGGCTCAACGGCACCCACGGGGCAGGCAAGACGACGACCAGTGCACTCGTGCAGCAACTGATCCCGGGTTCACGGGTGTTCGACGCCGAGAAGGTCGGCGAGACACTCATGGACATCACGCCGGGGCTGCCCTGGACGGGCAACTTCCAGCACTGGCCACCGTGGCGGCCGCTCGTGGTCGAGACCGCCCGCCGCGTACTCGACTACACCGGCGGCACTCTGGTGATGCCCATGACCGTCCTGGTCGAGCAGTACTGGCGCGAGATCAGCGCGGGCCTCGCCCAACATGCCGTCCCGGTGCATCACTTCGTCCTCCACGCCGACCAGGACACCCTTCGCCGGCGTATCGAGGGGGACACGTTCCTCGGCCCCTCCCCCTTCCGTCTGCAACACCTCGAGCCCTACGCCGAGGCGGCCCGCACGTGGTTGCACGACGAGGCCGAGGTCGTCGACACCACGCACCTCACGCCCGCCCAGGCCGCTCTGCGGATCGCGGAGGCCGTCAAGCGGTGAGGCCCACCGCGAAAGCAGGCGCAGTGGTTCGGCTGTCGCGATCACCGGATCCGGGCTCGTGTCAGGTCGTTCTCAGGAGCCGGAAAAGGGGCAGGCCGGCGGCGCTGGCGGCAACTGGTAGCGATCGACTGCTCACTCACAGCCGCTCGGGTCCGGCGTACTCCACCTGATTGCATAAACCTGCATAGCTGCGTATAGTCATGCCATCGATGAGGAGGATTTCGATGACCGTACGAGCAGCAGTGGCAGGGGCGAGCGGGTACGCGGGCGGAGAGCTGCTCCGGCTGCTCCTGGCGCACCCCGAGGTCGAGATCGGCGCCCTCACCGGCAACTCCAACGCCGGCCGGCCCCTCGGCACCATGCAGCCGCACCTGCTGCCGCTGGCCGACCGCGTGCTCAGGCCGACCACCGCCGAGGTGCTCTCCGGGCACGACGTCGTGTTCCTCGCGCTCCCGCACGGGGAGTCCGCCGCCGTCGCCGAGCAACTCGGCGACGATGTGCTGGTCATCGACATGGGGGCCGACTTCCGGCTGAAGGACGCCGCCGACTGGGAGCAGTTCTACGGCTCCGAGCACGCCGGCACCTGGCCCTACGGCCTGCCGGAACTGCCGGGCGCCCGCGCCGCGCTGGAGGGGTCCAGGCGTGTCGCGGTGCCCGGCTGCTATCCCACCGCCGTCTCGCTCGCGCTGTTCCCCGCGTACCAGGCGGGAATCGCCGAGCCGGAAGCGGTGATCACCGCCGCCACTGGGACCTCCGGCGCCGGCAAGGCGCTCAAGCCCCATCTGCTCGGCTCCGAGGTCATGGGCTCCATGAGCCCCTACGGCGTCGGCGGCGGCCACCGCCACACCCCCGAGATGATCCAGAACCTGAGCGCGGTCGCGGGGGAGCGGGTCATCGTGTCGTTCACGCCCACCCTCGCGCCCATGGCCCGCGGCATCCTCGCCACCTGCTCCGTGAAGGCGAAACCGGGCACGACGGCGCACGACGTGCGGGCCGCGTACGAGAAGGCGCTGGCCGACGAGGAGTTCGTGCACCTGCTGCCCGAGGGGCAATGGCCCGCCACCGCCTCCGTGTACGGGTCGAACGCCGTGCAGATCCAGGTCGCGTACGACGAGAACGCCGGCCGCGTCATCGCCATCAGCGCCATCGACAACCTCACCAAGGGCACCGCCGGCGGCGCGGTGCAGAGCATGAACATCGCCCTCGGACTCCCCGAGAGCACCGGTCTTTCCACGATTGGAGTTGCGCCGTGAGCGTGACCGCAGCGAAGGGATTCACGGCAGCGGGCATCGCCGCCGGGATCAAGGCGAACGGCAACCCGGACCTGGCCCTCGTGGTCAACACCGGGCCCCGCCGCGCCGCCGCCGGTGTCTTCACCTCCAACCGTGTCAAGGCCGCGCCCGTCCTGTGGTCCGAGCAGGTCCTCACCGGCGGTGAGGTCAGCGCGGTGGTCCTCAACTCCGGTGGCGCCAACGCCTGTACGGGCCCGAAGGGCTTCCAGGACACCCACGCCACCGCGGAGAAGGTCGCCGAGGTGCTCGGGCACAGCGCCGGCGAGGTGGCCGTCGCGTCCACCGGCCTGATCGGCGTCCTGCTCCCCATGGACAAGCTGCTCCCCGGCGTCGAACAGGCCGCCGCCCAGCTCTCCGAGCACGGCGGCGAGAAGGCCGCCATCGCCATCAAGACCACGGACACCGTCCACAAGACCGCGGTCGCCCAGGGCGACGGCTGGACCGTCGGCGGCATGGCCAAGGGCGCCGGCATGCTCGCACCGGGCCTCGCCACGATGCTCGTCGTCCTCACCACCGACGCCGACCTCGAGCCCGCCACCCTGGACAAGGCACTGCGCGACGCCACCCGGCAGACCTTCGACCGGGTCGACTCCGACGGCTGCATGTCCACCAACGACACCGTGCTGCTCCTCGCCTCCGGCGCGAGCACGATCACCCCCCGCTACGAGGAGTTCGCCGAGGCCGTACGGGCCGTCTGCGACGACCTCGGCCGGCAGCTGATCGGCGACGCGGAGGGCGCGAGCAAGGACATCAAGATCGAGGTGATCAACGCGGCCACCGAGGACGACGCCGTCGAGGTCGGCCGCTCCATCGCCCGCAACAACCTCCTCAAGTGCGCCATCCACGGCGAGGACCCCAACTGGGGCCGGGTCCTGTCCGCCATCGGTACCACCCGTGCCGCGTTCGAGCCGGACCGGCTGAATGTCGCCATCAACGACGTCTGGGTCTGCAGGAACGGCTCGGTCGGCGAGGACCGCGACCTCGTCGACATGCGCTACCGCGAGGTCCGGATCACCGCCGACCTCGCCGCCGGCACCGAGTCCGCGGTCATCTGGACCAACGACCTCACCGCCGACTACGTCCACGAGAACAGCGCGTACAGCTCATGAGCACGACCAGGAAGCACACCGCGCTGCCCAAGGCACAGATCCTCATCGAGGCCCTGCCGTGGCTGACCCGCCACAACGGCAAGACCGTCGTCATCAAGTTCGGCGGCAACGCCATGATCGACGAGGACCTCAAGGCGGCCTTCGCCCAGGACGTCGTCTTCCTGCGCCACGCCGGCCTCAAGCCGGTCGTGGTACACGGCGGCGGCCCGCAGATCTCCGCGGCGCTCGACCGGCATGGGCTGGTCAGCGAGTTCAAGGCGGGCCTGCGGGTCACCACCCCGGAGGCGATGGACGTCGTACGGATGGTGCTCGCCGGGCAGGTCCAGCGCGAACTGGTCGGCCTGCTCAACCAGCACGGCCCGTTCGCCGTCGGCCTCACCGGCGAGGACGCCCACACCATCACCGCGACCAAGCACCAGCCGCAGATCGACGGCGAGTTCGTCGACATCGGCCGGGTCGGCGAGATCACCGACATCGACACCGGCGCCATCACGGCGCTCCTCGCCGACGGCCGGATCCCGGTCATCTCCTCGATCGCGCGCTCACAGGACGACGGACATGTCTACAACGTCAATGCTGATACGGCGGCTGCGGCACTCGCTGCGGCGTTGGGCGCAGAGACCCTGATGGTTCTCACCGACGTCGAGGGCCTCTACGAGGACTGGCCCGACAGCGACGAGGTGATCAGCCGGCTCACCGCCACCCAGCTGGAGAAACTGCTGCCGGAGCTGTCCAGCGGCATGGTCCCCAAGATGGAGGGCTGCCTGCACGCCGTGCGCAACGGGGTCAACACCGCCCGTGTGATCGACGGCCGCGTCCAGCACTCGATCCTGCTGGAGATCTTCACGGACGAAGGCATCGGCACCATGGTCGTGCCCGACGAGGTACAGGGGGAAGCATGAACGGCAACGGGAACGAGCAGCTCGCCCAGCGGTGGCAGGGCGTCATGTCCGACAACTACGGCACGCCGAAGCTGTCGCTGGTCCGCGGCGAGGGCTCCAAGGTCTGGGACGCGGACGGCACCGAGTACACCGACTTCGTCGGCGGCATCGCCGTCAACGCGCTCGGCCACGCGCATCCCGCCGTCGTCGAGGCCGTCACCCACCAGATCTCCCGTCTCGGCCACGTCTCCAACCTGTACGTCGCGGAGCCGCCCGTCGCCCTCGCCGAGCGGCTTCTCCAGCTCTTCGGCCGGCCGGGCAGGGTCTACTTCGCCAACTCCGGCGCCGAGGCCAACGAAGCCGCCTTCAAGATCGGCCGACTGACGGGCCGCAAGCACATGGTCGCCACCACCGGAGGGTTCCACGGACGGACGATGGGCGCCCTCGCGCTCACCGGACAGCCCGCGAAGCAGGACCCGTTCCTGCCGCTGCCGTCGGACGTCACGCACGTCCCGTACGGCGACGTGGAGGCGCTGCGCGCCGCGGTCAGCGAGGACACCGCCTTCGTGATCATCGAGCCGATCCAGGGCGAGAACGGCGTGGTCGTGCCGCCCAAGGGCTACCTCGAGGCCGCCCGCGAGATCACCCGCGCCACCGGCACGCTGCTCGTCCTCGACGAGGTCCAGACCGGCATCGGACGCACCGGCCACTGGTTCGAGCACCAGGCCCACCAAGGCGTCGAGCCCGACATCGTCACCCTGGCCAAGGGCCTCGGCGGCGGGCTGCCCATCGGCGCGACCGTCGTCTTCGGTGACGCGGCGGAGCTGCTGAAGCCCGGCCACCACGGCACCACGTTCGGCGGGAACCCGGTCGCGTGCGCGGCCGGACTCGCCGTCCTCGACACGCTGGCGGCCGACGGAGCGCTCGACACCGTCAAGCGGCTGGGCGAGAAGCTGCGCGGGGAAATCGAGGGTCTCGGGCATCCGCTGGTCTCCCACGTCCGCGGCAGCGGCCTGCTGCTGGGTATCGTGCTCACCGGGCCCCTCGCACCGAAGGTGCAGCAGGCGGCCCAGGATGCAGGGTTCCTGGTGAACGCCCCCGCGCCCGATGTCGTACGGCTCATGCCGGCACTGACCATCGCGGACGCGGAGGTGGACGCGTTCCTCCATGCGCTGCCCGGCATCCTCGAAGCGAGCACGCCGGCCACGGCGGGCAACGGGGAAGGACGATCCGGGGAATGAGACGACGATGACCGACGCGAACGGCACCGAGCACGGCGGGCCCGCCGTACCGCAGACCCGCACGGCCCGCCACCGCCGGATCGTGGACATCCTCAACCGGCAGCCGGTGCGCTCCCAGAGCCAGTTGGCGAAACTCCTCGCGGACAACGGACTGCACGTCACCCAGGCGACGCTCTCCCGCGACCTCGACGAACTGGGCGCGGTGAAGATCCGCAACACCGGCGGCGAGCTCATCTACGCGGTGCCCAGCGAGGGCGGCTTCCGCACCCCGCAGGCCCCGCTGGGCGAGTCCGCGAAGGAGGAGCGCATGCGGCGCCTCTCCGGCGAACTGCTGATCTCGGCGGAGGCGTCGGCAAACCTCGTGGTCCTGCGCACACCGCCGGGGGCGGCGCAGTTCCTCGCGTCGGCCATCGACCAGGCGGAACTGCACGATGTGCTCGGCACGATCGCGGGGGACGACACGCTGATGCTGATCAGCCGCGATCCGGCGGGCGGCCAGGCGCTGGCGGACCACATGCTGCGGCTGGCCCAGAACGACCGCTAGGCCCCTGCGGGGCTGCTTCCCCCCGCCCCCTACGGCCTGGCGGCCGTGGGGGCCACTTCCCGTAACGGGGCTGGGTCCCTCCCCGAACCGGGCTCCACCCGGACCCGGCCCCGCACTCCACGCGGCCTTCCGGGGGGGGGGCGGCCCGGCC
>NZ_JBSGZJ010000360.1:0-7355 GCF_053610925.1 Streptomyces sp. NPDC054847
CGGCTGGGATACCCCAGCCGAGCGTCTACGTGATCTACTCACCACCTGAAACCAGGCGGTGTTGCGACGACCCCTTGAACCGAAGCACGGCGAGGGGCCTTCGGCATCTGCCCCGGAGGGCTTGCACGTCTCCCTGCATGTGACTGCGCGGAGCGAGTTCGTCTGCCGCTGCGGCGGCAGGCGTTCGGCGTCGTCCGGGACCCAGGGAAGTGCGCCGGGCACCGTGCGCCGGCCGACCGGTCGGCGGGGGCGTGATGGCAGGCGCCACCCAGGTCACCGCCATAGGCTGGAAGAGGACCTCAAGGACGGAGGGCAGCATGGACCGCGATGCGATGCTCCGCCTTTTCGAGGCTCACCGAGAGGCCGAAGCCGCCCGGGACTATGACGCCATCCTCGCCACGTTCGCCGAAGACTGTTTCCTCGAGACGGTGCCGCTCGGGTTGCGGAGTGAGGGCAGGGAAGCGGCCCGGGCCGCTTACGTGGGGTACTTCACCGCATTTCCCGATCTCAGCCCCGACGACCAGGGCATCGCTTTCGGGGACGACGTTCTCGTCGTCTGGGGCACGTTGCGCGGGACGAGCGGTGGCGCCTGGCTGGGCGTACCTCCGAGCGGTGGGTCTTTTGCCGTGCAATTCGCCAACGTCGTCCCGTTCAAGGGCGATCTCATGGCCGGCGAGACGATCTATTTCGACCTTGCGACGCTTACCGAACAGGCCGGGTTGAATACCGAGCAGATTCGGATGGCCGCCAAGGCCCGCGCTGCGGGCGGCCCGTAGTACCACGGAGCAGCAGGGTCCTCCCTGGAGTGGACCTCGGGCCGTGGCCGGTCCACCTGCCACCACGGCCCCGGGTATCCGCCTGCGGGCGCGCTGCCTCTGAGAGCGCACCTGCGGCCGGCGGCGCGCGCGCCGCGCATGTCCGGGGTGCGCCGGCCGTGAAGGCGGCGGAGGCGGCCGGCGTTTGCCCGTTGCGTCAGGGTGTCGCGTCGCCGAGGACGGCGAACCGGGAGCGGTTCTCGGTGCCGTCCGGGGTGTGCCAGCTCGCGGTGACGTGGGCCCTCGCATCCGGCGTCGGAGCGGCGGGGTCCAGGCGGCGGGTCACGTGGAGGACCAGGCCGGGGGACACCGCGAGGTGCGTCCCGTGCTCGTCGTCGGTGACCGGCGCCGGCGTGACCGTGGGCGGGAGCGGGGCTCCGGCGAGGTGCGCGGTGACCGAGGGGTCGGGTGTGTCGCTCACGCTCTGCGCCTGCGGCTCGGCGTTGCCCTCGACAAGAGCGAGCAACTGCTCGACGAGGACCGGGTCGTGAGTCCCGTCGTACACCCAGCGCGTGCCGAGGACGCCGTGCTCGGACGTGCCGATGAGAGCGGCCGCGTCGGCTCCTTCGAGCGGCGCCCCGCGGTAGCTGAGAGGTACGTGGTACGAGTGCGGCCGGTCGCCGGAGGTGTCGGTGACCACCATGAACTCGATGCCCACCTCCCCCTTGGGGTCGTCGAGGCGGAATCCGCCGGCCTTGGACAGTTCAGGCCGGCTCGCCGTGCCCTCGTACCAGGGCCGCGAGGGCAGCCAGGCGGCGAGGAGTTCCAGCTTGCCGGGGGTCATGGTGGTGCGGTGGATGACAGCCATGCTGCCTGAACGATCAGATGACGGCGGCGGATTCCCGTTCCTGGCAAACGCCCTACTCGGAGTGGGACTTCTGTGACGGCCACTTGCCGTCGTCCGTGAACTGCGAACCCCAGTAGTACGGGTTGACGTCCCGGAGCGTACGGGCGCGCCATCCCGTCGCCGAGCCGGCGTCCGGGACCGCGACCTGGACCTCTGGGCCCCACATGGCGAGGCGTTCCTGGCAGATGCCGCACGGCGGCAGGATCAGTACTTGGTCCCGTTCCGGGTCCCGGTAGACGCAGACCGACGCCGTGACCCGCCGGTTCAGTGTGTACGCCTGGCAGATCGCGCCGGTCTCGTGGCAGAGGGACACCCCGCCGTTCAGGTTGTCGAGGCCGACGCTGGTGAGTATCCCGCCGTCGTCCAGACGGAGCGCGGCGGCCCCGCCCGGCTCGTCGGCCGGCCACCGGCGGTTCAACTGTGCGAGCGCCGCGTCGACGAGCCTCTGATCCAGTCCCAGGTCCAGGTCCATGCCGCGCATCCTGGCATGCCGGCCGGGGCATGAGGTGGTGAAGATCATGAAGCGATCCAGGGGGGCGTACGGGATTGCGCTCCTGGACGTGCGGAGGCGTGTGATCGGATGGAGCGCATGACGAGGACGACACTGCATCTTTTTTGCTCCGCCGCGCCTCCCGTGTTCGACGTCGCCCAGGTGATCGAGCAGGCGCAGGCCGGCGGGTGGGACGTATGTCTCGGCCTGACGCCCGACGCGGCACGCTGGCTGGAGCCCAGCCTCGACGGACTGGCGGTGCTCACCGGCCACCCGGTCCGTTTCGCCTACGACCGGCCCGGAGAGCCGGAGATCTGGCCGTCGGCCGACGCTGTCCTGTTCGCGCCGGTGACGTTCAACAGCCTCAACGCATGGGCCCTGGGCCTGACTTCGTCGTTCGTGGTGGGAGCCGCGGCGGAAGCGATCGGCAGGGGCGTCCCGACGGTGGCGGTGCCCTGCGTGAACGCCGCGTTCGCCCGGCACCCGCAGTTCGAAAGGTCTGTGGAGACGCTGCGCTCGGCCGGCGTATCGGTCCTGTACGGCTACGGCGAGAACGGCCTCGCCCCGCACGAGCCGGGCCAGGCCCAGGGCCGGGGGCAGGGTCAGGAACAGGCGGGCGCGTACCCGTGGGGAGCGGCTCTGGAGGTGGTGGGCGCGCAGGTCGCCGCCGGGCGGTCGTAACAGGCCCGGGGCGGGAGGCCGCCGGTCCGGTCGCCGGCGGCCCGCTCGCGCCACGCCCGCAGGCGGCCCGGGCGGCGGGGCGGCGGGTGACCTGGCAGCCGAGCGGGTCGGCCGACGACATAGTTGAGCGCGTTCAAAAACTCTGCCACGATGTCCCCGGCCGGCCGTGTACACCCGGCGCTGGACGAAAGGACGTCGTCGGATGACGAGCTCGCTTCTCCGGCCGCGAGGCCGTGTCCGTGCGCGTACGGTCCCCATGGGAATCGCCGAGGGCAGCACGGAGCCGACACGGATCCTCGACTGGCGGCACCCCGGTGTCGCCGCGCTCGTCAGCGGCCTCGGCACGACGACCGCGTCGGCTCCCGAAAACGCCGCCGCGGACCAGGTGCAGGCCCTGCGGAGGGCTCATCGGTGGATCGCCGAAGCCGTACGACCGGTGTACTCGGTGCAGGACGAGCGGCCCGTGTCGGACGTCCTGCGCCGCGGCCGGGGTTCCTGCAGCCAGCGCCTGGCAGTCCTGGAGTCCGTCGCGCGGGCGTCCGGGGTCGCCACGCGGGTACGCGGACTCGTGGTCGACGGAACGTTCTGGTATCCCCGCTTTCCCCGGCTGCACCAGATCGTCCCCGACCAGGTCCTCCTCGCATGGCCGGAATTCCGGATCGACGGCCTCTCGCCGGAAGGGCACCCCGCAGCGCCATGGCTGACGGTCTCCGAACTCTTCGGGGACCTCGGCGAGTTGAGTGGCGCTCCGGGTGGCGGCTTCACCAACGCCGGCGCGGAGACGCTCTTCGAGGCGCTGTCCCGGACGGCGATCGACTGGGACGGGTCGACGGCCTGCCCGTCCACCGGCGCGCCCTGCGACCTCTCGGCCCACGTCCTCGCGGACCTCGGGCACTTCGACTCGCGCGACGAGCTGTTCGCCCGGCACGGCCAGACGCTCTGCGGAATGGCCAGACTGCTGGCCGAGCCCGTCCTCGGCCGACGCGCGGCCGGCGCATAGCGGTGCCGCGGCCCGTACAGGCGATGGAGAGGCAGGCCTCCGTCGCACGCAGGCGGGACACGCCCCAGGGAACGGCAGCAGAACGGTGCAGCGGTACGTGGCCCTGCGTGAGCGGCTTGCGGCGGTGCGGGCGGGCCGGGGCGAGGGTACGGGGGCCCGGCGTAGCCTGGGAGCGGGGGCTTGAGGAGGTGCACGATGGCCACGCCGACTGTCTCCGCGCGGGAGATCCCCCGGACCTCCGCCGCGCGGGCACGCTGGGTGAACGAGGCGGAAATACGTGCCTCGCTCGCGACGATGCGCGCGCTCGGTGACGAGCCCCAGGCATGGTCCCGGCCCACGGCCTGCTCGGGCTGGACGGTCCGCGACATGGTCGCCCACGAGGTCGGGCAGTACGAGGAGTTGCCCAAGCCGTGGCTCATGATCAGCCGGATGCGGCGCGGCCGGCAGGAACACCCCGGTCTCGGCCCGCTCGACGGTCACAACGCCCGCCAGGTCGAGGAACGCAGCGACGTGCCGGGTCCGGAACTGGCCGCCGAGTTCGCCCGCGTCGCCCCTCGGGGCGCCCGCTCCCTGCGCCGCATGCCCGCCCCGGTCCGGAAGCGGATGCGGCTCAGCATGATCTTTCCCGAGGGGAAGGCGCTCCCCGAGGACTCGATGGACTACCTGAACAGCGTCCTGGTCGCCCGGGACACGTGGATGCACCGCGTGGACATCAGCGACGCCACAGGGGTCGAGCTGGTCCTCGACGACCATGACCGCGAGATCGTGAACCAGATCGTGCTGGACCTGGCGCTCGGCTGGACCGGGCCGCCGTGCCTGCTCGAACTGTCGGGCCCGGCCGGCGGCCGTCATCGGCTGGGCAGCGGCCCGCCCGACGTCGTCCTGCGGGCGGACGCGATCGCCTTCGCCCGGCACGTGTCGGGGCGGCCCGCGCGCGGCGAGCTGGTGTACGAGGGGGACAAGGACGCCGCTGCGGCCCTCGACGCGGCCCGGGTCCTCTTCTGAGCCCTTTCCGGGCGTCTCGTGCCGGGCCGTCGGCGGGCCCGCGGCTAGTGGACGAAGCTGTAGCTCAGCCAGGGGCCCGCGCCCGGCGCCGCGACGTCGGACGTCATCGACGGAATGTAGATCGACTCGCCGCCGGAGCAGTCGTCCGTCGGGTAGACGATGGCGTCGGTCTCCGTCTCGTTCTCGACCGCGACGGCTCCGGGGTGCTCGAAGTGGTGGCAGCCGATGACCTCGGGGCTGGTGACCGTCGTGTGGTGTTCGTGGCCGGTCTCGTACGTGAGCGTGCCCACGGCGGTGCGGTCGAGGCCGGAGCAGCCCGCGGCGGTGAGGGCGAGGAGCACGGTCGCGGCAACGACGGCGGCATGCCGGTAAGGGGTCACGGACACGAGCGCTCCTCGTCCGGTCGGGGAAGGTCCTGGCGAAGGCCACCTTGCCGTCTACCCAGGCCGGAGGCATCCGGGGAGCGGCCGGCCGGGGTACGGTCCCCTTGTCCGGGCCGCGCCCGCCCCGGCCGCCGGAAGCCGGCCGGGACGGTCAGGACCGGAGCTCGGCGAGACGTGCGAGGGCGTCGCGGGCGGAGGCGCGCTCGTCCGCGCCGAGCTCGAGCCCGGCGGCCCGTGCCAGCATGCGCTCAGCCGTCTCCTCGTCGCCGAGCCGGTGCGCGACATCCGCGCGCAGCACCAGCAGGCGCAGCAGTTGCGGGGGATCGGGCTGCTCGCCGTCGAGTCGCAGGGCGCGGTCGATGATCTTCGCTGCGCCCGGCAGGTCCTGCTTGGAATCGACGAAGAGGTCGGCTGTGCGCAGCGCCCGCGCGAACCGCCCTTCGGGGACCGGCCGTCGGTGGCCGCCGCCCGGTTCCGCGCCCTCATTCCCGGCGTCGTTCCCCTTCCGACGCGCGTCGTGGTCCCCGTCCTGTTCCTGGATGCCCGTTTCCCTGATCTCCTGGCCGACGCGGATGCTGTTGCCGCCGGGATCGGTCATCAGGAACTGCCGCATCCCGTAGGACATGTCCTTCAGCGGCCCCATCCGCGGCAGTCCGCGGCCGGGGATCTTCCCGTAGGCGGCCTTGAGGCCGCCGCGGAAGGCGGCGTAGAGGCCGTCGACGTCGTCCGTGACGATGTAGCAGCCGGAGTAGGACTCCGCGGGGTCGAACCCCTTCATGGCGAAGAACTGCAGCTGGACCGGGCCGCGTTCCACGACCGCGTACGGATAGGGGCTCTTCTGGAAGAAGGTCGTCCCGAAGCCCAGCGCTGTGTAGAAGTCGACCACCGGCTGGATCGCGTGGCAGGGGAGCAGGGGGATGGTCTTCTCGGTCATGTGAACGAGAGTAGGCAAAGTTGACTAGCGGCGCCACAGGGAGGAGCGGAATCTCCGCCGTGACGCCCGGAAAACCCGCTCCGGCGCTCGCCGTTCTGCCGTCCTCAGCGCCTTCGGCGGGGTCGCCCGACGACGTGTGCGCGCGGCGCGGGGCAGGGCTCGACCCGCTGGCCGACAGCCCGCAGGGCGCCCGTCCAGAGGCTTTCCGAAGAACGCTCGCACCCGCTCTGAGCTGGGCTTCTTGGCCGTTCGGCCGTAGCGTTCGACCATCGTTGAAAGGGGGTCCCGATGGACCGGGGCATACGTACGGTCGACGACGTCATGAAGCTTCTGGACGGGCTGTTCGCGCCGGAGGCCGACCGCTGGACCGAGGGTGCGGCCGACTGGTGGGACGGCTTCTACAGCGACCGCTCCAAGTCCGTGCCGTTCTTCGTGGCGAAGCCCGACGAGAACCTGGTCTCGTACCTCGACAGGGGCCTGATCACCCCGGGCCGGGCGCTCGATCTGGGCTGCGGCCCCGGCCGCAACGCCCTGCACCTCGCCGCACTGGGCTTCCAGGTGGACGCCGTCGACCTGTCGCCGGTGGCGATCTCCTGGGCCGAGGAACGCGCACGCGAGACCGGGGCCGGGAGCGCGGTCCGGTTCCACCGCGGTGACGCCTTCGCTCTCGACCCGGTCGAATTCGGCGGCCCGTACGACCTGGTCTACGACTCGGGCTGCTTCCACCATCTGCCGCCCCACCGGCGCGTCAGCTACCGCCGGCTCCTCGACCGGGTCCTCGCCCCTGGCGGTCGCTTCGCCCTCACCTGTTTCGCGTCGGGCGCGATGGGATCCGAACTGCCCGACGCCGACTTCTACGGTCAGTCCCGGCTGCACGGCGGCCTCGCCTACACGCCCGAGTCGCTGCGGTGGATCTTCTCCGACCTGGAGGAGGTCGAGCTGCGTCGTATGCGCGACGAACCGGACGGGTCCCCGTGCTTCGGCGAGGCCTTCCTCTGGTCGGCGCTGTTCCGCCGGCCTTCCTGAGGAAGGTCGTCCCAGGGCAGTCCTTCCCTGAACTGCCGTCCGCCCAAGGGCAGTAGCAGCGCCGCCGTCCCCGGGAGCCGGGGACCGCGGCGGCGTTGCAGTCCGCGCCGCGACCGCGGGCGGCCGACCCCGCCCGTCGCGTCCACCGCCCGCGCGGCGGCCGGGTCGTCGGAC
>NZ_JBSGZJ010000361.1:0-7323 GCF_053610925.1 Streptomyces sp. NPDC054847
ACCCTGACGGGGCCGCGCGCCGCCGCGTGTTCAAGGTCACGCCCCGCTCGCGCGCCGGGCACCTGACCGGCCCTGGACAACTTCTGAGGTTAGGCTAACCTACCTTCAAAACCTGCCAGTGGCCTATTCGGCACGTACGAAAGCGGACACCACCATGCCCAACGCCCGAGCTTCCCATCTCACTCGACGAGGCCTGCTCTCCGCCGGCGGCGCCCTCGGGCTCGGCGTGGCGCTCGCCGCGTGCGGCCAGGAGACGAAGGGCAAAAAGGGCGACTCCGACAAGGCCGCCGCCAAGTCCGGCCCTTGGTCCTTCACCGACGACCGCGGTCAGAAGTCCGAGTCGAAGGCCGCCCCGAAGAACATCGTCGCCTTCACCGGCACCGCCGCCGCCCTGTACGACTACGGGGTCGAGGTCACCGGCGTGTTCGGTCCGACCAAGACCGCCGACGGCAAGGCCGACGTCCAGGCCGGCGACATGGACATCAGCAAGGTCGAGATCCTGGGCAACGTCTGGGGCGAGTTCAACGTCGAGAAGTACGCGGCGCTCGCGCCGGAGCTGCTGGTGACGGACATGTGGGAGAAGGACGCCCTCTGGTACGTGCCGGACCAGTCCAAGGACAAGATCCTCAAGCTGGCCCCGAGCGTCGCCCTGTGGGCCGCCCAGATCAACATGCCGGGCGCCCTCCAGCGTCGCGCGGACCTCGCACAGTCCCTGGGCGCCGACATGAAGGCCAAGAAGGTCGCCGACGCCAAGGCCCGCTTCGAGAAGGCCGCGGAGCGGCTGCGCCAGGCCGCCAAGGCCAAGCCGAACCTGAAGGTCCTCATCGGCTCCGGCAGCCAGGAGCTCTTCTACGTCTCCGTCCCCAAGATGTCGGCGGACACGCTCTACTTCCAGGAACTCGGCGTGAAGTTCGTCGAGCCCAAGCCGAACGCCCAGGGCTTCTTCGAGGAGCTCAGCTGGGAGAACGCCGGCAAGTACGGGGCCGACATCATCATGCTGGACAACCGCACCGGCACCCTCCAGCCCGACACCCTGAAGGCCAAGCCCACCTGGGCCGGTCTCCCCGCGGTGAAGGCCGGTCAGGTCGTCCCGCGTGTCACCGAGCCGATCTACTCGTACGACAAGTGCGCGCCGATCCTCGAGGATCTCGCGAAGGCGATCGAGAACGCGAAGAAGGTCTCCTGACCATGACGACCGAGGCCGAGATCGCCCCGTTCCGTTTCTTCGACCTGCAGGTTGCGCGGACAAGGCGGCTCGGCCCGTCGCTCGTCCGCGTCACCTTCACCGGGCAGAGCGAGGACGGCCTGCGGGACTTCGTGGCCGGCGGCCGCGACCAGTCCCTGTCGCTGTTCCTTCCGCACCCGGGCCAGCCGGCCCCCGTCGTCCCCGTCGACGCGGGTGACGGCGGCGCCATCTTCGCCGCGTGGCGTGCGCTGCCCGACGACGTGCGGGCCGTGATGCGCTCGTACACGGTGCGGGAGCAGCGCGTCGAGGACGGCGAGGTGGACATCGACTTCGCCGTGCACGAGGACGGCGGCCCGGCCTGTCGCTGGGCGCTGGCCGCTGAGCCCGGTCACCGGGTGATGGTGCTCGGCCCCGCGGTCGCCGACAACACCGGCGTGCGCTGCCGGCCGCCCGAGGACACCGACTGGGTGCTGATCTGGGCGGACGAGACGGCGCTGCCCGCCGCCTCGGCGATCCTGGAGTGGCTTCCCGCAGGCCGGAAGGCCAAGGTCTGGCTGGAGGTGCCGCACGCCGGCGACCGGCTGCCGCTCAAGACCGACGCGGACGCCGACATCACCTGGCTCGTCCGGGACGAGGGCGCGCCGTCGGCCGTGGAGGCCGTCGCCGCCGCCGAGTTGCCCGAGGGCGTCGGCTACGCCTGGATCGCGGGCGAGTCCGGCAGCATCAAGGCGCTGCGGCGCCATCTGGTGAACGACCGGGAGTTCGACCGCCGGAAGGTCACCTTCGTCGGCTACTGGAAGCGCGGCGTGAGCGAGGACGGGCTCCGCGAGGAGCCGGCCGAAGAGGCAGAGTGACCCGCGCCGCGGCCTCAACCGACCGTCCGTGCACGGTCATTGTGTGATCAACAGCATAACGGTTGTGCCCCAAGGGGGGCGAGGGACTCTCGAGGCTTGAGTTAGGTTAGGCTTACCTTACTTAAGGCGTCGCCCTCGCCCCCTTCTTCCTGTCCCCTGAGGCGCGACCAGGTCCCCGCCACGGGAGGACATTGCATGCGCTCGCACCTGCTCAATGACATGACGGCGGAGCGTTACCGGCGCTCCGTGACCGAAGGAGTCGAGCGGGTGGCGAACCGACTCGCCACGACCCGACGGCCGTTCACCGGAGTCACCCCCGACCAGCTCGCGCCGGTCGTCTCCGCGATCGACCTCGACCGGCCGCTCGGAGACGCCTCCGCCGCCCTGGACGAGCTGGAGGACGTGTACCTCCGGGACGCCGTCTACTTCCACTCCCCCCGCTACCTCGCCCACCTCAACTGCCCGGTCGTCATCCCGGCCGTGCTCGGCGAAGCGGTCCTCTCCGCGGTCAACTCCTCCCTGGACACCTGGGACCAGAGCGCCGGCGGCACCCTCATCGAGCGCCGCCTGATCGACTGGACCGCCCAGCGGATCGGTCTCGGCCCGGCCGCCGACGGCGTGTTCACCAGCGGCGGCACCCAGTCCAACCTCCAGGCCCTGCTGCTGGCCCGCCAGGAGGCCAAGACCACCGACCTGGCGAAACTGCGCATCTTCAGCTCCGAGTGCAGCCACTTCAGCGTCCAGAAGTCGGCCACCCTCCTCGGGCTCGGCCCCGAGGCCGTCGTCTCGATACCCGTCGACCGCGACAAGCGGATGCAGACCGTGGCGCTCGCCGCGGAGCTGGAGCGCTGCCGCGCCGAGGGCCTTGTCCCGATGGCCGTCGTCGCGACCGCGGGCACCACGGACTTCGGTTCCATCGACCCGCTGCCGGAGATCGCCGAGCTCGCGGGGCTGTACGAGACCTGGATGCATGTCGACGCGGCGTACGGTTGCGGACTGCTGGTCTCGCCCGCCCGCCGCCACCTGCTCGACGGCATCGAGCACGCCGACTCCGTCACCGTCGACTACCACAAGTCCTTCTTCCAGCCGGTGAGTTCGTCGGCGGTCCTGGTGCGGGACGCGGCCACGCTGCGCCACGCCACCTACCACGCCGACTACCTCAACCCGCGGCCCACTGTGGATGTGGGGGCACCTCCCGCGTCCGAAGGACTGCGGGGGATGATACCGAACCAGGTCGACAAGTCCTTGCAGACCACACGCCGCTTCGACGCGCTGAAGCTGTGGATGACGCTGCGGGTGATGGGCGCCGACGGTGTGGGGCAGCTCTTCGACGAGGTGTGCGACCTCGCCGCGGCCGGCTGGGAGCTGCTCGCCGCCGACCCGCGCTACGACGTGGTCGTGCAGCCGCAGCTGTCCACCCTGGTCTACCGCTACATCCCGCGGTCCGTCACCGACCCCGCCCTGATCGACCGGGCCAACCTTCACGCCCGCAAGGCGCTGTTCGCGTCGGGCGAGGCCGTGGTCGCCGGAACCAAGGTCGACGGGCGCCAGTACCTGAAGTTCACCCTGCTCAATCCCGAGACGACGACCGAAGACATCGCCGCCGTCCTCGACCTGATCGCCGGCCACGCCGAGCAGTTCCTTGGAGAGAACCTTGTCCACGCCTCTTGATTTCATCGGTATCGGACTGGGTCCGTTCAACCTCGGTCTCGCCTGCCTGACCGAGCCGATCGACGAGCTGAACGGCCTGTTCCTGGAGTCCAAGCCGGACTTCGAATGGCACTCCGGGATGTTCCTCGAAGGCGCCCATCTCCAGACGCCGTTCATGTCGGACCTGGTCACCCTCGCCGACCCGACCTCGCCCTACTCGTTCCTGAACTACCTCAAGGACCAGGGCAGGCTGTACTCCTTCTACATCCGGGAGAACTTCTACCCGCTGCGGACCGAGTACAACGACTACTGCCGGTGGGCCGCCGCCCGGCTGAGCAGCATCCGCTTCAACACGACCGTCACCTCTGTGTCGTACGACGAAGAGGGCGAGGTGTACGTGGTGCGCACCGCCGACGACGCATTCACGGCCCGCCGTCTCGTCCTGGGCACCGGCACCCCGCCGTACATACCCGAGGCCTGCCAGGGCCTCGGCGGGGACCTGCTGCACAACTCGCGCTACCTGGACCACAAGGAGGCGCTGCGGAAGAAGGAGTCGATCACTCTCGTCGGCAGCGGCCAGAGCGCGGCGGAGATCTACTACGACCTGCTGTCCGAGATCGACGTGCACGGCTACCGGCTCAACTGGGTGACGCGCTCCCCGCGCTTCTTCCCGCTGGAGTACACCAAGCTGACGCTGGAGATGACCTCCCCGGAGTACATCGACTACTTTCACGCGCTGCCGGAGGAGACCCGCTACAGACTCGAGTCCCAGCAAAAGGGTCTGTTCAAGGGCATCGACTCGGAGCTGATCGACGCGATCTTCGACCTGCTCTACCAGAAGAACCTGAAGGGCCCGGTCCCCACCCGGCTGCTGACCAACTCGGCGCTGCGGACCGCCTCGTACGAGGACGGGACCTACACCCTGGGTCTGCGCCAGGAGGAGCAGGGCAAGGACTACGAGCTGCGGACCGAGGGCCTGATCCTGGCCACCGGCTATCGGTACGTCACCCCCGCCTTCCTGGAGCCCGTCGCCGACCGGATCCGGCTCGACGGCCACGGCCGCTTCGACGTCGCCCGCAACTACTCCATCGACACGGCCGGCCGGGAGATCTTCCTGCAGAACGCGGGCGTGCACACCCACTCGATCACCTCGCCCGACCTGGGCATGGGCGCCTATCGAAACGCCTACATCATCGGCGAGCTGCTGGGCAGCGAGTACTACGCCGTAGAGAAGTCCATCGCGTTCCAGGAGTTCGCTGTATGAGCACCACCACCGCCGTCGGTTCCCTCACGTTCCGGCCCCTCGACCCCTTGGCGGACGCCGAGCTGCTGCACAGCTGGGTCACCCACCCGAAGGCCGCGTTCTGGATGATGCAGGACGCGAAACTCCAGGACGTCAAGCGCGAGTACATGCGCATAGCGGCGCACGAGCACCACCACGCGTTCATGGGCCTCCACGACGGCGAGCCCGCCTTCCTGATGGAGAGCTACGACCCGCGGTACGTGGAGCTCGTCGGGCTGTACGACCCGGAGCCCGGCGACGTCGGCATGCACTTCCTCGTCGCGCCGACCGACCGGCCCGTGCACGGCTTCACCCTCGCCGTGATCACCGCCGTGATGCGTGAGCTGTTCGCCGATCCGGCGACGAAGCGCGTCGTGGTCGAGCCGGACGTCGGCAACTCGGCCGTGCACCGGCTCAACGAGGCCGTCGGCTTCGTCGCCGCCGAGAAGATAGTGAAGCCCGAGAAAGAGGCTCTGCTGAGCTTCTGCACCCGCGAGCAGTTCGAGGCGGCCACGGCGGTGACCCGATGAACCCCGTGTCCCACCTCACACCCGACCGCTGGGCGCACGCCAACCGGCTCCTCGTCCGCAAGGCCCTCGCCGAGTTCACCCACGAGCGGCTGCTCACGCCCGAGCACCTCGGCGACGGCGCCTACCGCCTCGTCGCGGACGACGGTGCGACCGAGTACCGCTTCACCGCCCGCCGGTTCGCCCTCGACCACTGGCAGGTGGCCGCCGACTCCATCAGCCGTCACCGCGACGGTGCGCAGCTGCCGCTGGACGCGCTGGAGTTCGTCATCGAGATGCGGGGCTCCCTGGGCCTCAGCGACGAGATCCTTCCCGTGTATCTGGAGGAGATCTCCTCCACCCTCTCCGGCACGGCGTACAAGTCGGCGAAGCCACGGGTCGCGGCCGCCGAGCTGGCCAAGGCGGACTTCCAGGCGGTCGAGACCGGCATGACGGAGGGGCACCCCTGCTTCGTCGCCAACAACGGCCGGCTCGGCTTCGGCATCGACGAGTACCACGCCTACGCCCCGGAGGCCGCGAACCCCCTCCGGCTGGTGTGGCTGGCCGCCCGCCGCGACCGCGCCGCGTTCACCGCCGGCGACGGCATCGACTACGAGAGCTTCATCCGGGCCGAGCTCGGCGACGACGCCGTGGACCGCTTCGCCAAGACCCTCGCGGACCAGGGCCTCGATCTCGCCGACCACCTGCTGATCCCGGCCCACCCGTGGCAGTGGTGGAACAAGCTGTCCGTGACCTTCGCCGCCGAGATCGCCCAGCAGCGGCTGGTGTACCTGGGCGAGGGCGACGACCGCTACCTGGCGCAGCAGTCCATCCGGACGTTCTTCAACACCGACGCCCCGGCCAAGCACTATGTGAAGACGGCCCTTTCCGTCCTCAACATGGGCTTCATGCGCGGCCTTTCCGCCGCATACATGGAGGCGACGCCGGCCATCAACGACTGGCTGGCCGGGCTGATCGACGGCGACGACGTGCTGCGGGCCGCCCGCTTCTCGATCATCCGCGAGCGTGCGGCCGTGGGCTACCGCCACCTCGAGTACGAGGCCGCGACGGACCGGTACTCCCCCTACCGCAAGATGCTCGCCGCCCTGTGGCGCGAGAGCCCGGTGTCGTCCCTGGAGAACGGCGAGCGGCTCGCCACCATGGCGTCCCTGCTGCACGTCGACCACGAGGGCGCGTCGTTCGCGGGCGCGCTGATCAGCGAGTCGGGCCTGGCCCCCACCGAGTGGCTGCGCGGCTACCTGGACGCCTATCTGCTGCCGGTGCTGCACAGCTTCTACGCGTACGACCTGGTCTTCATGCCGCACGGCGAGAACGTCATCCTGGTGCTCGGCGAGAACGGCACCATCCGGCGGGCGATCTTCAAGGACATCGCGGAGGAGATCGCGGTGATGGACCCGGACGCGGTGCTGCCGCCGTCCGTCGACCGGATCCGGGTGGAGGTGCCGGAGGAGACGAAGATCCTCTCGATCTTCACCGACGTCTTCGACTGCTTCTTCCGCTTCCTCGGCGCGACGCTCGCCGAGGAGGAGGTGCTCGCCGAGGACGACTTCTGGCGCACGGTCGCCGAGTGCGTCCGCGCGTACCAGCGGTCGGTGCCGGAACTGACGGACAAGTTCGCGCAGTACGACATGTTCGCGGACGAGTTCGCGCTGTCCTGCCTGAACCGGCTCCAGCTGCGCAACAACCGGCAGATGGTGGACCTGGCCGACCCGTCGGCCGCGCTCCAGTTCGTCGGCACACTGACGAACCCGATCGCACGGTTCGCCTCCTAGGAACGCCCAGGGCCGGCGCCCGAGAACGGCCGGCGCCCGGCGGGATACGGTC
>NZ_JBSGZJ010000362.1:0-7317 GCF_053610925.1 Streptomyces sp. NPDC054847
GTCTTAAGGATGCCGAGAACCGGGGCGGGCCTCTTCTGCGGCCGGGGGCCGTGTGCGTCAGCCGCGGCGGCCGATGAGCTTCCAGGCGGTCGGCAGCGCGCCCATCGCCAGGGCCGCCTTCAGCGCGTCGCCGATCAGGAACGGCACAAGGCCGGCCGCGACCGCCTCACCGAGGGACATGCCGGTGGCCAGCGCCAGGTAGGGGACGCCCACCGAGTAGATGATCGCCGAGCCGGCCGCCATCGTGCCCGCCATGCGCAGCACGGAACGGTCGGCGCCGCGACGGGCGAAGTGGCCGACGACGGTCGCGGCGAGCAGCATGCCGAGGATGTAGCCGAAGGACGGCATCGCATAGCC
Organism: Streptomyces sp. NPDC054847; assembly: GCF_053610925.1. Taxonomy (NCBI): domain Bacteria; kingdom Bacillati; phylum Actinomycetota; class Actinomycetes; order Kitasatosporales; family Streptomycetaceae; genus Streptomyces; species Streptomyces sp. NPDC054847. The sequence continues at coordinate 358 of NZ_JBSGZJ010000362.1, forward strand.
GGACGTCGCCTGCGCGAACCACGGCATGCCCGCCATGCCGGCCACCGCGTACAGGGCGAGGGAGAGGAAGCCGCGGCGCGCGCCCAGCGCGGTGCCCACGAGGAGGGCCGCGAAGGTCTGGCCGGACACGGGGACCGGGGAGCCCGGGACCGGGACGGCGATCTGCGCCGCGATGCCGGTGAGCGCGGCGCCGCCGACGACGAGGGTGATGTCCCGGACGCGGGACGCGGGCAGCAGGTCGGCGAGGACGAGCCCCGATCGGACGGGGGCGGCAGCAGTGCTCATCGGGACTCCGCGAGGGTGAGGGCAGTTCGGGACAGGGTGACCGTAGCCCACGGAGAATCGCTCGATCACCAGCAGCCGCCCACAAAGCGGCGGTTGGCGGCTTGGTGGGGTTCGCACAAAGAATCTCGATCATGCCGGCGATGGCGTGATGCTCGTCACTGAGGTCCGGGGCTTAGGCGTCCGTTTTGCACAGGAGGTGCCAACTCGGGAAGACTGTAGGGACCCCATAACTCGTACCGAGTGATCCGAGAGTTCTCCAGCACATGCGCGACGCGCCGCCCACGCCCCTGGCCGCAGAGGCCGAACCCCTGAGCCACGGGCTCAAGCAGCGCCATCTGACGATGCTCGGCCTCGGCGGGGTGATCGGCGCGGGCCTCTTCGTGGGATCGGGCGCAGGCATCGCCCTGGCCGGCCCCGGCATCGTGCTCTCGTATCTGATCGCGGGCGCCCTCGCGATGCTGGTGATGCGGATGCTCGGTGAGATGTCCTCCGCGATGCCCGCCTCCGGTTCGTTCTCCGTCCACGCGGAACGCGCGCTCGGGCGCTGGGCCGGGTTCAGCGTCGGCTGGCTGTACTGGTTCCTGCTGGTGGTGGTGCTCGCCGCGGAGGCGACGGCCGCCGCGGCGATCGCCCACGGCTGGGCACCCGCCGTCCCCCAGTGGGGCTGGGTGCTGGTGTTCATGGTGGTCTTCACCGCCGCCAACCTGACCGCGGTGAAGAACTTCGGCGAGTTCGAGTTCTGGTTCGCCGCACTCAAGGTCGGCGCGATCGTGCTCTTCCTGGGACTCGGCACTCTGGCGATCTTCGGGCTGCTGCCGGACACGGACCCGGTCGGCCTCACCCGGCTCACCGGCGAGGGCGGCTTCCTGCCGGGCGGCTGGTCCGGCGTGCTCTCCGGCGTGCTCGCCGTCGTCTTCGCCTTCGGCGGCCTCGAAGTCGTCACCATCGCGGCCGCGGAGACCGCGGACCCGGCCCGCGCGGTGGGCCGCGCCGTGCGCAGCGCGGTGGTCCGCATCCTCTTCTTCTATGTGGGCTCGATGGCCGTCATCGTGACCGTCATGCCCTGGACGGCGCAGAAGGCGGGCCTCAGCCCCTATGTCTCCGTTCTCGACTCGATCGGGGTGCCGAGCGCCGGACGGATCATGGAGATCGTCGTCTTCGTGGCGCTGTTGTCCGCGCTCAACGCCAACCTGTACGGCGCCTCCCGGATGGTGTTCTCGCTCGCGGAGCGCGGCGAGGCGCCGAAGGGGCTGTTGAAGCTGAGCCTGGGCGGCGTGCCGCGCAAGGCGGTGCTCGCGTCCGTCGCGTTCGGCTTCGTGTCCGTGCTGCTCAATCTGAAGTGGCCTGATTCGGTCTTCCTCTACATGCTCAACTCGGTCGGCGCGGTACTGCTGTTCGTCTGGGCACTGATCGCCGTGTCGCAGTTGCGACTGCGCCGGCGCCTCGAGCGCGAGGCGCCGGAGAAGCTGACGCTGCGCATGTGGGGCTTCCCGTGGCTCACCTGGGTCGCGCTCGCCGCGATGGCCGCGGTGCTGGGGCTGATGCTCACCGATGACGCAGCCCGGCCTCAGGTGCTGTGGTCGAGCGGCGCGACCGCCGGTGTACTGCTGGTTTCGGCAGTCCGGGAGCTGCGCGAACGACGCCGCTGAATCGCGGGGTTCCCGTGTGCGGTTGTTGACGTTCCGTGAAGATCGTGACCGTATAGCGGACATCTGTTCCCTGTGAGCGGCGACCATGCCCACACTGGGCCGCTCCCCCGTCTCAGCTCATGAACAGGGCACGCCCATGTCTCGGACCACCGCGCCCGCGCCCGTCGACCAGCCGGCCGACGCCACGCTCACGCACGGCCTCAAACAACGCCACCTGTCGATGATCGCCCTCGGCGGTGTCATCGGTGCCGGGCTCTTCGTGGGATCGGGTGCCGGCATCGCCGCGGCCGGACCGTCGATCGTCGTCGCGTACGCCCTCTCCGGACTGCTGGTCATGCTGGTGATGCGGATGCTGGGCGAGATGTCGGCGGCCAACCCCGCCTCCGGCTCCTTCTCCGTGCACGCGGAGCGGGCCATCGGGCCGTGGGCCGGCTTCACCGCCGGCTGGGCGTTCTGGTTCCTGCTGTGCGTGGCCGTCGGCCTGGAGGCCATCGGCGCCGCGGGCATCATGACGGGCTGGTTCCCCGGGACTCCCGAGTGGGCCTGGGTGGCGCTGTTCATGCTGGTGTTCTGCGGTACGAACCTGGCGGCGGTGAAGAACTTCGGCGAGTTCGAGTTCTGGTTCGCCGCGCTGAAGGTCGGCGCGATCGTGCTCTTCCTGGGCATCGGCGTCCTCGCGATCGCCGGCGTCCTTCCGGGCAGCGAGGCCCCGGGCACCGCCAACCTCACGGGTGACGGCGGCTTCATGCCGAACGGCAGCGAGGGCCTGATCGTCGGCCTCCTCGCCTCCGTCTTCGCCTACGGAGGTCTGGAGACGGTCACCATCGCCGCCGCCGAGTCCGAGCACCCGGTGCAGGGCGTCGCCAAGGCCGTTCGCACCGCGATGTGGCGTATCGCCGTCTTCTACATCGGCTCGATGGCGGTCATCGTCACGCTCGTGCCGTGGCACGAGAAGGCGGTCGCCGAGAAGGGGCCGTACGTCGCGACCCTGGACCACCTGGGGATCGACGGCGCGGGCCAGATCATGAACGTGGTCGTGCTGATCGCCCTGCTCTCCGCGATGAACGCCAACATCTACGGCGCCTCCCGGATGGCGTGCTCGCTGGTCGCCCGCCGTCAAGGTCCGACGGCGCTGGGCCGGATCTCCGGCGGCGTGCCGCGGACCGCCGTGCTCGTCTCCTCCGTCTTCGGCTTCCTGTGCGTGCTGCTGTCGTACTGGCGGCCGGACGACATCTTCATGTGGCTGCTCAACACGATCGGCGCGATCATCCTGGTCGTCTGGTTCTTCATCGCCGTCTCGCAGTTGGTGCTGCGCCGCCGCACCGAGCGGGAGAACCCCGAGAAGCTGGTCGTGAAGATGTGGCTGTTCCCCGGCCTCACGCTGCTCGCCCTGGCCGGCATGGCGACCGTCTTCGCGCTGATGCTGCGCGAGGAGGAGACCCGGATGCAGCTGCTCGGCACCGGTGTCCTGACGCTGGTCCTCGCCGTCGTCGGATTCGTGCTGCAGAAGACGCGTGAGTCCCGGTCCGCCACCGGGGCCGGCGCGACGGACTGAGCGCGGCAGCGCACGGAACGACCCGGACAGCACTGTGCCCCCGCGAGTCATGTACTCGTGGGGGCACAGTGCTGTCCGGGATGCGGCTGCCGCCGGGATGCGGGCGCTGCCGTCCGGTGGGCGGTTCAGTCGAAGATGGGGCCCTGGGTCCGCGTGCGCTTGATCTCGTAGAAGCCCGGGATCGACGCGACCATGAGCGTCCCGTCCCACAGCCGGGCCGCCTCCTCACCCTTGGGGGCGGGGGTGACGACCGGACCGAAGAAGGCGATCTGCTCGCCGTCGGAACCCGGCACCGCGATGACCGGCGTGCCGACTTCCTGGCCGACCTTCTCGATGCCCTCCTTGTGGGAGGCGCGCAGCTGGGCGTCGTACGTGCCCTTGTCGGCGAAGTCGGCGAGGGACGTGGGCAGACCGACGTCCTTCAGCGCCGCCACGACGGCCTCCCGGCCGGGGCCCATGCCCTCGTTGTGGAAGCGGGTGCCGAGCGCGGTGTAGAGCTTGCCGACCACCTCGTCGCCGTGCTCCTGCTGGGCCGCGATGACGACGCGCACCGGGCCCCAGGCCTTGTTCTCCAGCATGTCCCGGTACTCCTCGGGAAGCTCGTCGAGCTTGTCCTCGTTGAGCACGGCGAGGCTCATCACATGCCAGCGCACCTCTACGTCACGGACCTTCTCCACCTCGAGCATCCAGCGGGAGGTCATCCAGGCCCAGGGGCACAGCGGGTCGAACCAGAAGTCCACGGGCGTCTTGCCGTTGTGCGACATATCACTCCTCGGAAGGGATCGGCGCCCTGCGCGCCTGCCCGGGCAACGCCGCCGATGGCTCCGCCGATTCCCGTGGGAGGATCGCTCGTGTTCGAACGAGACACGAAGGAGTGCTTGTGCCCGGTGAGAATCTGTCCCGCGACGAGGCCCGCTCCCGGGCCGGACTGGTGTCCGTCGACGGGTACGAGGTGGCCCTCGACGTGCGGTCCGCGGTCGGGGAGCCCGAGGACGCCTCAGGGCCACGCACCTTCCGGTCGGTGACCACGATCCGGTTCCGGGTGAACGAGCCGGGTGCTTCGACCTTCGTCGACCTGCTCGCCCCGTCCGTGACGGCGGTCACCCTCAACGGACGTGAGCTGGACCCCGCGACCGTCTTCGACGGCTCGCGGATCGCGCTGGACGACCTGGCGGCGGAGAACGTGCTCGTCGTCGACGCCCGGTGCGCCTACAGCCGCACCGGTGAGGGACTGCACCGCTTCGTCGATCCCGAGGACGGCGAGGTCTACCTCTACACCCAGTACGAGCCGGCCGACGCGCGCCGGGTCTTCGCCGACTTCGAACAGCCCGACCTCAAGGCGCCGTTCCGGTTCGAGGTGACCGCCCCCGAGGGCTGGAAGGTGTGGAGCAACCGCGAGGGCGCCCGCGCCGAGGACGGGACCTGGCGGTTCGCCGAGACGGCGCCGATCTCGACGTACATCACGGCGGTCGTCGCCGGGCCGTACCACTACGAGACCGACCTGTACGAGCGTGAACTGGCCGACGGCACGGTCCTGCGGATCCCGCTGGGCGCGATGTGCCGAAAGGGGCTCGCCAAGCACTTCGACGCCGACGACATCTTCCTCGTCACCAAGCAGGGCCTGGACTTCTTCCACGAGCACTTCGACTACCCGTACCCCTTCGGGAAGTACGACCAGGCGTTCGTGCCCGAGTACAACATCGGCGCCATGGAGAACCCCGGCTGCGTGACGTTCCGCGAGGAGTTCGTCTTCCGCGGCAAGGTGACACAGGCGTCGTACGAGCGCCGGGCCAACGTCATCCTGCACGAGATGGCGCACATGTGGTTCGGTGACCTCGTCACCATGCAGTGGTGGGACGACCTGTGGCTCAAGGAGTCCTTCGCGGACTTCATGGGCTCCTTCTCGATGGTCGAAGCGACGCGCTTCACCAACGGATGGGTCACCTTCGCCAACAACCGCAAGGCCTGGGCGTACCGCGCCGACCAGCTGCCGTCGACGCACCCGGTGACGGCCGACATCCGCGACCTCGAGGACGCCAAGCTCAACTTCGACGGCATCACGTATGCCAAGGGCGCGTCCGTGCTCAAGCAGCTCGTCGCCTACGTGGGCCGGGACGCGTTCATGGAGGGCGCCCGGCGCTACTTCAAGCGCCACGCGTACGGCAACACCCGGCTCGGTGACCTGCTGTCCGTGCTGGAGGAGACGTCCGGGCGTGACATGAAGGACTGGTCCCGGTCCTGGCTCGAGACCTCCGGCGTGAACGCGCTGACGCCCGAGGTGGCGTACGACGCCGACGGGCGCATCACCGAGCTGGCGATCTCGCAGGACGGTGACACGCTCCGGCCGCACCGGGTGGCCGTCGGCCTCTACCGGATCGAGAACGCGGAGCTCGTGCGGTACGCGCAGGCGGGGGTGGACGTCACCGGCGCGCGCACGGTCGTGCCCGAACTCGCGGGCGAGGAGCGGCCCGGACTCGTCCTGGTCAACGACGAGGACCTGACCTACTGCAAGGTCCGCTTCGACGAGGACTCGCTGGCGACGCTGCGGGCGCACCTCGGTGACATCACCGATCCGCTGGCGCGGGCGCTGTGCTGGTCCGCGCTGTGGAACCTGACACGGGACGCGCTCATGCCGGCGCGCGACTTCGTGGAACTCGTACTGAAGTTCGCCGGGAGCGAGTCCGACATCGGTGTGCTGCAGATGCTCCACGCGTGGACGCGGTCGGCCCTCGTGCACTACGTGGCCCCGCAGTGGCGCGAGGAGAGCGGCCGGCTGCTCGCGTCCGGCGCGCTGGACGAACTGCGGCGCGCGGAGCCGGGCAGCCAGCACCAGCTGACGTGGGCCCGCTTCTTCGCCTCGGTGGCGACGGACGACTCGGACTTCCGGCTGCTCTCCGGGCTGCTGGCGGGCACAGAGAAGATCGAGGGCCTGGACGTCGATCAGGAACTGCGCTGGTCGTTCCTGGAACCGCTGGCCGCGCACGGGATCGCCGACGAGTCGGCGATCGCGGCGGAACTGGCGCGCGACGACACGGCCTCCGGCAAGCGGCACGAGGTGCGCTGCCTGGCGTCGCGGCCGTCGGCCGCGGTCAAGGACCAGGCGTGGGCGACGGTGGTGGAGTCGGACAAGCTGTCCAACGCGCTCGTCGAGGCGACGATCTCGGGCTTCGTCCAGCCGTCGCAGCGTGAACTGACCGCCCCGTACACCGAGAAGTACTTCGAGGCGATCGAGCGGGTGTGGTCCGAGCGGTCGATCCAGATCGGGATGGACGTGGTGCGGGGCCTGTACCCGTCCCTCCAGGACTCCCGGGCCACGCTCGACGCGACGGACGAGTGGCTGGCCGCGCACGAGTCGGCGGCGCCGGCGCTGCGGCGGCTGGTCGCGGAGTCCCGCGACGATCTGGCGAGGGCGTTGCGGGCGCAGGAGCGCGACGGGGCGTGATGGTCGGGGCGCGGCCCGCGGGGTCCGCC
>NZ_JBSGZJ010000363.1:0-7288 GCF_053610925.1 Streptomyces sp. NPDC054847
CGTCAACGGTCCATGACGACCAGGGAGTCGACCCGGCGCTCGGCCGGGACCGCGAGCACCGGAACAAGGCCGCCCGGGGTGATCGACCCGAGGACGCGCGCCCCTCGGGCACCCGTGCACGCGGGTACGGTGCCGGCCACGCCGTGCACGGTCAGAAAACCGAGCACGGCGAAGGCGTACGCCTCCTTCGCGGCGGCCGGCACCCCCAGCTCGTCGGAGGTGCGCAGCGGTGTTCCGGCCAGCTCGGCCCGCAGCGCAGCCATCAGTACCGGGTTGTGCGTGCCGCCTCCCGACGCGACGACCTCGGTCGCGCCCAGCGGCCGCAGCGCGTCCGCCACGCTCCGCGCGGTCAGCCGGGTGAGCGTGGCGATCACGTCCTCGGGCGGCAACGGGCCGACGCCGCCCAGCGCTTCACGCACGTGGCCCGCGTGGAACAGCTCCTTGCCGGTCGACTTCGGCGGAGGCAGCCGGTAGTACGGCTCCCCCAGCAGCCGGTCCAGGAGCGGCTGATGGACCCGGCCCGCGGCGGCCAGTGCGCCGTCCACGTCGTAGCGGAGCCGCCCACCCGTCAGCTCCACCACCGCCGCGTCCACCAGGGCGTTCGCCGGCCCCGTGTCGAACGCGACCGGGTCGCCCGCACCGCCCGCCGCCACGGTGACGTTCGCGATCCCTCCCAGATTGAGGGCCGCCGGCACGCCCGGCCGGCCGCGCAGCCACAGCAGATCCACCAGGCTGACCAGCGGGGCGCCCTGACCGCCCGCCGCCACGTCCCTCGGACGAAAGTCGGACACCACCGTGCAGCCCGTCGCCTCCGCGATCCACGCCGGCTGCCCCAGCTGGAGCGTGCCGTGGACCTGCCCGGCCTCCGCCCAGTGGTACACGGTCTGCCCGTGCGAGGCCACCAACTCCGCTCGCTCCGCGCACAGTTCACGGTCCGCGCGGACCGCCGCCGCGGCGAACGCCTGCCCGATGCGGGTGTCCAGCTGGCACACCCGCTCGAGCGAGGTCGCGGCGGGCGGCAGCGCTCCCGCCAGCGCCTCCCGCAGCTCGTCGTCGTACCGCTCCCGGATCAGGCCGAGCGGGGACAGTTTCAGCGTGCCGTCCTCCAGGACGATGTCGGCGGCCGCGGCGTCGATCGCGTCGTACGACGTCCCCGACATCAGCCCGACGACCCTCACCGCAGCGCCCTGCGGTGATCGTCGCCGCGCAGCGTGAGGAGCGCGAACACGCTCACCGCGCAGGTGGCGGCCGCGTAGTAGGCGGGGATGTCGACACTGCCCGTCCGTTTGATGAGTTCGGTGATGACGAGGCCCGCGCACCCCGAGAAGACCGCGTTGGACAGCGCGTACGCCAGGCCGAGTCCCGTGCAGCGCACCGACGTCGGGAACATCTCGGCCAGCATCGCGGGCCCGGGTCCCGCGAGCAGGCCCACCACGGCGCCGGCTGCGAAGACCGCGGCGCCCTTGACGGCCGCCGAAGCCCCCTCGTCCTGAAGGAGGTTCATCAGGGGCAGGGCCAGCAGCACCACCAGGACCGCACCCGTCAGCATCACCGGCCGCCGGCCGACCCGGTCGCTGACCAGCCCCGCCGGGATGATCGACGCCGCGAAGCCCAGATTCGCCAGGACCGTGGCGATCAGCGCCTCCCGGAACGACGCGTTCAGGCTGGACTGCAGATACGACGGCAGCACCACCAGGAAGGTGTAACCGGCCGCCGCCCAGCCCATGATCCGGCCCGCGCCGAGCACGATCGCCCGCACGACCTCCCGGGTCGGCGGTGGCGCGACCGGCGCCGCCTCCGCCTCCCGGAAACGCGGCGTCTCCTCGAGACGCAGCCGCAGCCACAGGGCGACCGCGCCGAGGGGGAGCGTCAGCAGGAACGGCAGCCGCCAGCCCCAGTCCTTCAGCGCCGCCTCCGACAGCACGGTCGCCAGCAGCGCCGCCGCCCCCGCGCCGCCGAGCAGGCCGAGCGCCACCGTGAACGACTGCCACGCCCCGTACAGGCCGCGCCTGCCGGGCGGCGCGAACTCCGTCATCAACGACACGGCCCCGCCGAACTCGCCGCCCGCGGACAGTCCCTGGACGATGCGCAGCAGGGTGAGCAGCCACGGCGCCAGGGCGCCCACGGTGGCGTACGTCGGCAGCAGACCGATCAGGGTGGTGGCGAGCGTCATCAGGCCGATGACCAGGATCAGCGTCGGGCGGCGCCCGATCCGGTCCCCGATCCGGCCGAACAGCGCGGCCCCGACCGGCCGGAAGAAGAACGCGAGCGCGAACGACGCGTAGGTCTTCACCAGTGCCTCGACGTCGCTGCCGCCCTCGGGCGTGAAGAAGTTCGCGGCGATGATCGTGGCGAAGTAGCCGTAGACACCGAATTCGTACCACTCGACGAAATTGCCGACCGAACCGGCCAGCAGCGCACGGCGGGAGCGGACGGGGGAGGCTTCGGACCGTTCGGCGGAGGTGGTCATTCCTCCTTCCTGCCCACCGCGACACGCCCGGACTCCCGTCCTGCGGCCCCCGCTACGCCGGCAGCACCCGCAGGCACGGCCCGCCGCCGGACCAGCATCCCGGCCGCCACCGCGGCGGCCGCGAGGGCGTACGCCGTCGTGCCCACCACCGAGCTGTCCCCGTCGAGGTGCACCGACACGTACTTGGCCGCTCCCGCTGCCGCCACACCCAGCCACTCCCACCGGCCGTCCAGCGCGACCAGCGCCACCAGGAGCAGCGCGTACCAGGAGTATCCCGGCGTCATCAGCAGGAACACCGTGCCCGTCACCGCCAGGGCGCCGCTCCAGGGCCGTTCCGGGTCGCCGCGGCGCACGACGTGCACGATCACCACTGCCGTCACCAGCAGCGCCGCGGGCAGCGCCCACGCGTCCGGCAGCACCAGCCGCAGCAGCGCGTACCGGTTGCGGGCCGACGGGTCGTCGTAGCCCTCCTCCTCGGTGTAGCCGCCCAGGTAGCCGAGAGCGGAGCTCTCCGACAGCAGCACGTGCGGCAGGTACGTCACCGCCACCACGGCCGCGGCCGGCACCAGCACGGCCGCCGCGTCCCACCACCGCCGGACGCCGGACAGCGCGCCCGGCAGCACCACCGCGGGCAGCAGCTTCGTCGCCACCGCCGCGCCGAGCAGCACACCGCCCTCGAAGCGTCCGCGCACCACCACCCACAGTCCCACCACCGCGAGCAGCACCCCCAGCACGTCGGCGTGCGCGTTGTTCACCGCCTCCACCGGGACCGCCGGACACCACGCCCAGAGCGCGGCCTGCCGCGGATCACCGCGACGGCGCAGCACCAGCACGAGCGCGACGGTCGTGCCGACCGCCAGGAGCGCGCCGCCCGTCTGGAGAGCCTTGTGCCGGGCGTCCTCGGGCGACAGCGCGTGGACGACCAGGAAGTAGCCCTGCGCCACCGGCGGGTAGATCGTGTGCTCCCGCGGTCTGTTGATCCGGGTGCAGTGCCGCTCGCCCGCGGGCCCGTCGATGCGCGACCGCTCCGGCAGCGCACAGTCCGCTCCGCGCGGGAACAGCCAGTCGTCGCGCAGCCCGGCGAGCGCAGGATCGGCGGGGGGATGGTCGTACGGCGAGATCCCGGCCGCCTGCACCCTGCCGTCCCAGGCATAGCGGTAGGAGTCGGTGCTCGTACGCGGCGGGGCGAGCAGGCCCGTCGCCGCGACCGCGACGCCACCCGCGACGACCAGCGCCACGGCGTGCCGCACGGGCATCCTGCGCAAGGCGAGGACGGCCGCCGCGAACAGCAGCCAGCAGGCGGCGTACCACCACGCGAGGCCGCCGGGATCGGTGACATAGCCGTCCTTGAGGACCGTCGCCGCCAGCACGGCCGTCAGGCAGGCGACGAGGAGACAAGCGGTGAGCGAGCGCGTGTTGATCACGGTCACCAGCCTTCCAGCGTCAGCGGCCCGAACGGGGGAGACGCATCCTGACGTCCGCATTCCGTAAGGTGTCGGATCCCTCGCACCGGCCCCCGGCGGAGGTCTCATGGAAGACATGAGGATCCGACCACCGATCACCCTCCGGCCGCCGAGCTTCACCGGCAGGCTGCACGACGCCCGCACGGCCACCGCCGTCGGGCGCCTGCTCGGCGTGGCGATCGCCGTGTGCTTCGTGACCGGGGTGATCAGCCATTACCTGCAACGCCCGCCGGACTGGCTCGCCGGCTCGCTGCCCAGCCGGCCGTACTGGGGTTACCGCCTCAACCAGGGTCTCCATGTCGCGAGCGGCATCGCGGCCGTCCCGCTCCTGATCGTCAAGTTGTGGACGGTCTATCCGAGGCTGTTCGTGCGGCCCGCGCTGCGGTCCCTGCGGCACGCCCTCGAACGGCTGTCGGTGGGCGTGCTGGTCGCCGCGGCTCTCTTCCAGCTCACCACGGGACTGCTGAACACCGCCCAGTGGTACCCGTGGCCGTTCTCCTTCGTGCCCGTCCACTTCGCGGTGGCCTGGCTGCTGGCAGGCGCCCTCGTCCTGCACATCGCCGTCAAATACCCGCAGATCCAAGGCCATTGGAGCCGGCGCTCGCCCGGAACGCTCGATCTGCCCGCCGCGGACGGACCGGACCGGCGCTCCCTCCTCACCGGCCTCGCCGCGGCCGTGGGGGCGGTCACCCTCACGACCGTCGGCCAGTCCCTCACCCCACTGCGGCGCCTGGATCTCCTCGCGCCCCGTCACCCCGACCACGGACCGCAGGGCCTGCCCGTCAACCGCACCGCCGTCGCGGCCCGCGTGAGCGTCCCGGACCTCACCGGCTGGCGGCTCACCGTCACCGGCCCCCGCCCGTACACGCTCACCCTCGACGAGCTGGCCGCACTGCCCCAGCACACCGTGACCCTGCCCATCGCCTGCGTCGAAGGCTGGAGCAAGTCCGCGCGCTGGACCGGCGTACGTGTCCTGGACCTGGTGGAGCGGGCCGGCGCACCGCCCGGCACCGCGCTGAGGGTCGTATCGCTGGAGCGGCGCGGCGCCTACCGGGTGATGGAAATGGGCGGCGGATACACCGACGACCCGCTCACGCTCCTCGCCCTGCGCCTGGGCGGCGAGGTCCTCTCCCTCGACCACGGCTTCCCCGCCCGGATCATCGCCCCCAACCGTCCCGGCGTATGGCAGACCAAGTGGGTCGGCAGGATCGAGGTGCTGTGATGCGTATCGCGACAGGGGCGGCCGGTGTCGCCCTCATGGGCGTCGGCGTCTTCCTCCTCCTCAGCGGCGGGCAGGCCAGGGACGTCGCCCTCTGGCTGGCGGGAGCGGTCGTCCTCCACGACCTCCTTCTCGCCCCGCTGGTGCTCGCCGCCGGGCTGCTGCTCGCACGGCTCCCCGGCCGGGGACCGCTGCGCGGGGCGCTCGTCACCGCCGGCTGCCTGACACTGATCGCCCTGCCGGTCCTCCTCGCCCCCGGAACGCCGCACAACCCCTCGGTCCTTCCACTGGACTATCCGCGCAACTGGCTGCTGTCCCTTGCCGCGGTGGCCCTCGCCACCGCGGCGGTGGTACTCCTGCGGCGGCTGCGCGGCACGGCCGCCGTCAGGCGGCTCCGAACGGACGGTCACGGCGCGCGTCGTGGAGCACGGAGCCCCACCAGTCGAGCTGGTCGAGCATCGTCTTGGCCGCGGCGGTGGGGCCGTCGGGGTCGATGAGCGTGCCGTCGGGAGCGAACAGCTCGTAGTAGCGGGGGAACGAGACCATGTCGCGGACTGTGTGCGCGTGCAGCTCACCGAACACCTGGCGCAGCTGCTCGATCGCCAGCAGACCGCCGCTGCCGCCGCTGTAGCCGACGAAGCCGATCGGCTTCGCCTGCCACTCGGTGTAGTGCCAGTCGATCGCGGCCTTCAGGGACGCCGGGAAACTGCGGTTGTAGTCCGGCGTCACCACCACGATCGCGTCGGCCGCCGCGAGCCGCCGCGTCAGCGGGGCCATGTCCGCCGGCCGCTCCATGTCGGGCTGGAGCGCCGGCGGCAGGGGCGGCAGGTCCAGCGGCAGCGGTGTGTCAGCCAGATCCAGCACCTCGACACCGAACCGGCCGTGCTGCCGGGCCTGCTCGGCGAACCACTCGGCGACCACGGGACCGAAGCGGCCCTGGCGGACGCTGCCGATGACCACCACCAGCTCGAGCTTCTTCGCGGAGTTGTTCTCGACGTTGTTCTCGGACACGGATGTACTCCTCAAGGGACGGGGCCGGCCCCCCTCGGGGCCGACGCGTCCCAACCTGCCGCCCGGGACGGTACCGAGGAAGGCCGGGCCGAGACTGGTAGTGACAGGGCCACCATCCCGACGGTCCGGGCTGTTACGTTCGAACGGTGAGCGACAACGAGTTGGGCCTGTTCCTGCGCACGCGCCGCGAGGCGGTCACCCCCGCCGACGTGGGCCTGCCCGCCGGGCCCCGCCGCCGTACACCCGGCCTGCGCCGATCGGAACTGGCGACGCTCGCCGGCGTGAGCGTCGAGTACGTGACCCGCCTCGAACAGGGCCGGGACCGGCGGCCCTCCCCGCCCGTGCTCTCCGCGCTCGCCGACGCGCTGCGGCTCTCGGCCGGCGAACGTATCCACCTGCACCGGCTCACCAAGTCCGCCGACGCCGGCTTCAACTGCATGGGCGGCGCGAGGCCGGCTCGTGACGTCCGCCCCACCGTGCGGGTCCTGCTCGAACGGCTCGAGCCCGCGCCCGCGGTGCTCGTCAACCGGTTGAGCGAACTGCTGGCCTGGACCGAAGGGTACGAGCGGCTGTTCGGCCCGCTCGGCATGCTCGACGGCACCCCGCCCAACGCGGCCCGCTTCGTCCTCACCGACGACCGGGCCCGCGCCGCCTACCCCGACTGGGAACTCGTCGCCGACGAACAGGTCGCGTCGCTGAAACACGGGCCGTTCCGCGCGGACACGCACATCGCGGCGCTGGCGGACGAGCTGACCGTGACGGTCGGCACGGTCTTCACCGACCGGGTGGAACGACTGCCGGGGCTCCCGCGGGCGAACGGCGTCACGCGTGTGGTGCACCCGGAGGCGGGGGAGCTGCGGCTCGCCTACGAGACGCTGGAACTGCCCGCGGACGACGACCAGCGCCTGCTGGTCCACGTGCCCGCGGACGCGGCGTCCGCGGCGGCGCTGGACGCGCTGACGGGGCGCCGGCCGGGGGCGCTGCGGGCGGTTCCGGGCGGCTGAGGGGCCGGCACGAGGACGGGTGCGGGTGGGTGGTGGCCGCTGCGCGGGCCCGTTTCCCCCCCCCCCCCCCTCCCCCACCCGGGGCCCCCCCGCCCCCGGTCCCCGCGGGGCGCGGGGGTTG
>NZ_JBSGZJ010000364.1:0-7253 GCF_053610925.1 Streptomyces sp. NPDC054847
CCCGGACTCCGACTTCGCCTGCCTGCCCGACGACCCGGCGGCCGGGATGCCCGGCGTCCGGGTGGTGGCCCACGAAGAGGCGCTGCGCGCCGAACTGCGTGCCGGCGTCGCCGAGCACGTAGGGCCCTTGCTGACGGCTGTCGGGCCGCATGCGCGCCGGAGGTCAAGGGCGTTGTGGGGCATGGCCGCGGACGATCTGGTTTCCGGGATCTGGTATCTCGGCCGCGTGCTGGGCCAGGAAGATCGAGCGGTCCAGGCCGCCACCGAGCTGCTTCCGACGGCGATTCCCCCCTTCCCCGGCGGGGCGGAGTTCCGTCGGTTGGCGGGTCGGGACGGGCGGCGGCATCTGACCCGGACGCGTCTCGGTTGCTGCATGTATTACACACTCGACGCCGCGCAGGCGTGTTCGACGTGTCCGCGGACGTGCGACGCCGAGCGTTTGCGGAGGCTGGAGGACGCGGACTGACCGCGGCGGAAACGACGGCAGGCCGGCAACGCGGCGTACTGGTGCCGCATCAGGGTTCTGGGCAGGTTCCGCTGCGGCTCAGCGCACGCCGTTCCAGCCCCAGCGCGGGGTCGGGCCCGGGTCGCCGAGGTCCGTGCCGGCGGGGTCGGCCGAGACCTCGCGGGCGATCTTCGTACCCCAGTCGAAGTACTCCACCACCCGGCGGCGCAGCACGTCGTCGTCCGGCAGCTCCTTCGCCACCGCTTCGGTCATCAGCTCCATCCAGCGCAGCCGCTGCTCCTCCGTGATCGAGAGCCCGAGGTGCACCCGGAGCAGCCTCTGGTGGCCGCCCAGCGCGGCGGTGAAGTCGGCAGGTCCGTCGAAGACCTCGGCCAGCCAGACGGCGACATGCTCGATATGGGCGGAGGTGAAGTCGGCGAAGACGGGGGCGAGCAGCGGATCGGTAAGGACCGCCTCGTAGAAGGTGTTGCTCAGCCTGCGCAGTGCGTGCGTGCCGCCCACGGCCTCGTGCAACGTCTCGGGACGCCCATCGGGCCCGCTCATGACGACACCTCATTCGTACGGAGTGGTGCTGCGGAGTTGTGCTCCGCCCAGCATTGCCGCGGCACGGCGGGCGGCCCAGGCGTTTCCGCTCTCGGCGGAAGCGCCCGCCTCCCCGGGGGGCGCGGCTCCTGGGCAGGCTGAGCCAGTCTCGCTGGTGGAGCGCGGCCCGGGCGGCGGTCTTCTCGGCGACCGCGCACTGACGACACCATTACCCCGTGGTCCCACCGCTCAGCGTCCCGGCAACGTCTCCTGCAGCCAGTCGAAGACGACCTCGCAGTGCTCCTGCGGGGCCATGGGAGAGCAGTGCAGTTGCGCGCCGGTGGCGGCGCTGAGCTTCATGTAGTCCTTGGGGGACGTCAGGTTGTCGAACAACTCGCGCGGCTGCCCGGGATAGAACTGCTCGCCCTCGTAGTCCAGGACCAGTGTGGGCGTCTTGATGCGCTCCACGACGTTCGTGATGTCGAGCGACTCGACGAGCTTGGCCGGGGTGTAGAAATCGGTGAACATGTTCCCCTGGCGGGCGGCGAGCATCGCCGGCACGGAGAACGGTTCGAACCGCTTTCTCAGTGTCGCGGCCTCGGCCGCGGACAGCTCGGGGACGACCTCCTTGTTCCAGACGTTGTTCGTCTCCTCCTTGTCCCGGGTGAGGATCTCCCGGATCTCCGCCGGGAAACCCAGCCAGGGCCTCAGCACTCCGGGCATCGCCACCAGAGCGGCGATCCTGTTCTCGTAGGCCGCGGCCCGGGGTGCCAGCTCGCCTCCCATGCTCAGTCCGGTCAGGGCGATCCGGTCGGTGTCCACGTCGGAACGGGCGGCCAGCCAGTCGACGAGGGGAGTCACCACCGTCTCCCAGCGCGGCGTGAAGACCACGCGGTCCACGAAGAGCAGCTGGCCCTGGCCCGGTCCGTCGTACACGAGGGCGTTCCAGCCACGCTCCAGGGCAGCCGACACACCGTAGGTCCACATGTCGACGTTCTGTCCGTCGCTGCCGTTGGTGAGGATCACGGTGGGGCGTCGCTCGGCGGAGTCGTCCGGCCGGAAGAACCAGACCGGAAGCGGCGTGTTCCCGTACGGAACGTTCGCCGTCACCGGGGCCGGGTCGGACAGCTTGCAGAACGTGTCCCAGGCGCCGCGCGTGGACTTGTACAGCTGCTCCTCATTGCCGGGGTCGTCGGAGCCGAGGACGAAGAACAGTGCCTGGCTGTAGTACTGCGATGCCCGCAGCGCACGGAAGCGCGTGGTCCCGCTGCCAGGCTTGTCGCCCTCGGGCGCTTTCGACAGTCGGTCCGCCAGCTTCCCGAAGGTCTCCACATACGTCTGCGCGGAGAGCCCGGCCCTGTTGATCGCATTCACCGCGGTGAGGACCTCGCCGACCTCAGCGGAACCCTGCCCGGACCCGCCGAGGGCGAGAAGCGCGTTGAAGTTGAACCCCGGGTCCTCGAAGAGGGTCATCACCCCGGGCGTGGCACCATCCGCGGAGCCGGTGGCCGACCTTGTGGGACTCGGGGTGGTCCCTTGCGCGGAGGTATTGCCCAGGGGAGCACAGCCGGCTGCCAGCACCGCCCCGGCGCCGACGACGAGCGTAGTCAGCGCCGTCCGCCGGGTGGGGTCGGCGGCGTCCTTCGGTAGATGCGTCATATCAGCCGACCGTAGGAGCGGTGCCCCTGGCATCCCGTTGACCACACCGGCGATTCCCCCGAACAGTCGCCCTGCACGGTCCGGACGGCTCTGATCAAGGCAGTTCGCCAGCGCGTGCGGCAATCCGGTCGGCCAGCACGGACGGAGACACACTGGCAGCCCAGCTGTAGAGGGCAGCCAGGGGTGAATGCACGCGACCCCACCGACGCCAGGAAGTAGGCGGCCACCAGCAGCCCCCGGTCGGCAACGACAGACACCATGGCAGACGACCACCAGGCCCGTTGCTGCCCCGCATCGGGGTGGGCCGGGTCGCGGAGAGCGTGCGATTTGGTGCCACCTCGGCGATACCTCTACGGGTCTCCCCGCGGTCTCGTACGGCTCACGCTCGCCTTCGACACGCTCCACATGCTCGGGCCGGCGGCCGTCCTCGGCTGCGGGGGCGCCTGGGACTGCGACCCGGAAAGCCGAAGGCGCAGGGTGGTACGCCCGTCTGGCACGCGTAGCCCGCAGGGGAGTACGGCCACCTGGCACGCGTGCTGCTTCACGGCGGTGGACAACTCCCGTATGGCCGAATGGGCATCAGCACAGTCGTGCCTCTATGGCGTTGGGAGCGGACAGCGGGGTGCCCCAAGCGCATGGACTGACTGGTCGGTACATGCTCTGGTGAGCCCTCATCAGGGGGCAATGCCATCAGGACAATGCCCTCGCCAGGCATCGCCCGAGCGAGGCGATGCGCGCGCTTCCCTGCCTGCCCGGAGAGCTCCATGGCCCATCAGCACGCCCATCCGCACACCTCCCCGTTCCATCAAAGACCCCGGCCCCACCGGCCGGGCAGATCCTTCGCGCTCCTCAACGGACTGACCTTCGCGGTCCATCTCCTGCTTGCCTGCGTCGCAGAGGACCTGCTGGCCACCCGTGTCGCCGGACAGATCAATCTCGGCGTCGTCGCCATTCTCGCGCAGGGCTCGCTCATGTTGTGGTCGGCTGCGCGTTACGACCGCGCCGCCGACCACGAGGAGGCCGCGTACGAGCCGGAGGAGGAGCACTGATGCTTCCTCAGGTCCTGCTGGCCGCAGGGTATCCCGGCACCCTCGACCTGGACACGGACACCCGCTCCTGGGTTCTCGTCGGCTTCCTCGCCTTCATCGTCCCGATCCTGCTCATCTGCGTGCTCAACGGCCCCGAGCGGGACCGGGTCGACGACTTCTACACGGCGGGCCGCAGGCTGCGGCCCGTCCAGAGCGCCCTCGTCCTCACCGGCGTCTACCTCTCCGCCGCGACCGTGCTCGGCACGACGGGAACCGTCGCGGTCTTCGGCTTCGACGGCCTGTTCATCGCCCTGTGCACCGTGCTGTCGCTCGGCGTCCTGCTCCTGTTGTCCGGCCCGCTGCGGGAACGCGGCGCCTACACCCTGGGCGACACGTTCGCCCTGCGGACCCCGGGGCCCGCGGTCAGGATCGCGGTCGCCGTCGTCACGCTGAGCGCGTGCGTCCCGTATCTGATCGTCCAGCTCTCCGGCGCGGGCAAGACCACCGCCATGCTGCTCGGCCTGTCCGGTCCCGGCGCCGAGCAGACCGCCATCGTCATGATCGGCACCATCGTCGTCTGCGCCACGGCCTTCGGCGGGATGCGCGGCATGATCGCGATCCAGGTGATCAAGACGGTGATCCTGCTCGCCATGGCCGTGGCCGTGGCTGCGGTGCTGCTCCACCGCTTCCACTGGAGCCCCGACTCCCTCATCGAGGCCGCTCGGCTGGGCAGCGGGCGTCCCGAGGGCTATATGCGTCCGGGCCTGCGGTTCGCCGCCAGCAGCCCGGTCGAGGGGACGCTCGACTTCATCGGTCTGATGATCACCGTGGTGCTGGGCGTCGCATGCCTGCCCCATGTCGCCACCCAGCTCAACACCGCGCCCGACGCCGCCGCGGCACGCCGTACGGTCCGCCACACCATCGCCATCGTCGGTGCCATCTGCCTGCTCACCACCGTGCTGGGATTCGGGGCCGCGGCGCTGATCGGCGCCCCGAAGATCCTCGCCGCCGACCCCGGGGCCACCAGCAGCCTGCTGATGCTCACCGGCGATCTGGCGGGCGGCTCGTCGGCGCAGACGGGCGAGGCATGGCTCGTCGTGCTGGTCTCCTGTGCGGTGTTCCTCACCACGCTGGCAGTCGTCGCGAGCGTGACGCTGGCGGCCGCAGGCTCGATCGCCCACGATCTCGTCACCAACGTCGTCCGCCGCGGGCGCACGACCGAGGGCCGGGAGGTGGCCGCGGCCCGTATCGCGTCCGCCTTGGTCGGGGTGCTGAGCATCTTCCTCGCGGTGTGGGTGCAGGGCTGGAACATGGGCTTCCTGTCCACGATCTCCCTGGCGGTGGCGAGCTCCTGTCTGCTCCCGGCGCTGGTGTACTCGCTGTTCTGGCGCGGCTTCACGCGCAGGGGGCTGCTGTGGACGCTGTACGGAGGTCTCGGCTGCGCGATCGGACTCCAGGTCGTGAGCCCCGTCTTCTCCGGCAGCCCGATGGCACTGTTCCCCGAGTGGGACATCACCTGGTTCCCGCTGCAGACGGTCGCCCTGGTGTCGCTGCCCGTCGCGTTCCTGCTCGGCTGGCTGGGAAGCGTCACGGGACAGCAGCGTGCGGCCGCATTGCCGAAGCAGCACGTCAGGGCCTGACGCACGAATGCGGCGGCCGGTGGAGCGCCCTCACACGCTCCACCGGCCGCCGCCCCGTGCCGCGTTACCCTGCGGCGAGCTCGTCGATACGCCGGTGCAGGCGCCGCCGCGGGTGCCGCTGAAGAGGGGTGTCGGTGACGATTATGCTCGCGTAGACGAAGGTCGCGGGAAGGCGTTCGACGAGGTCTTTGCAGGTGTCGGTGGTTTGGGCGCCGGTGGCGGCCGGTGGACCCTGCCCAGCGTCCCAGGAACCTCCCTTGTTCTTCGGCGGGGTCGCAGCAGTTCGAAAGTCCTGGGCCTTGACCACGAAGTCCGTCAGCAGCTTGCTGCCGCCAGACATGGCCACCGCCGTGACCGACACAGGACGTGAACGTCGGCCACTCCTACGCCATCAGCAGCGGGCCGGGGCGGACGAAGCAGCGTCCGGCTGGTCGGCCCAGCCGCTTCCAGGCCCACCACGAGGTCGTGGTCGGAGCAGTCGTCCCCAGGATTGCGTCACGGCCCGCTGTGGGCCGGTGTACGACAATCGGCGCGCGACCCATGCTGCCCGCCCGCCGTGTCGTGAGATCAGCCGCTCGACATCGGCATCGGTAATCTTCCGCGGGACGCCCGGCCTCGGCTCGTCACAGAGGCCGTCCAGGCCCATGCTCGAGGAAGCGCCTTCGCCAGGTGCGGACCGTGTCCGGCGTGACCCGCAGCCGACGCGACACCTCCGTGATCGAGTGTCCCCTCGGTGCGCTCCAGCGCAATCCGTGACCGAAGAGCCGACGCCTGCGGGGTTGTTCGCCGACGGACCCGACCCTCAAGCACAGTGCGCTGGGGATCGGTTGACAGCAACGGCGGGATCTTCGGTCCAGGACGACTCATACCGAACTAACGACGGATCTCTGACTCAGGTCCCTGGTGGTGGGTTAGTGGGTGGGGGGTGGGGTGGGGGTGTGTTGGTGGGGGTGGTTGAGGGCGTGGGTGAGGGTGGTGAGGTGGGGGTGGAGGGTGTGGTGGAGGTGGTTGATGGTGGTGTGGATTTGGTTGTGGTGGTGGGGGGTGAGGTGGTGGTGGGTGATGAGGTCGGCGGTGTGGGGGGTGAGTTGGTTGAGGAGGTAGAGGTTGGTGAGGTTTTTGAGGTGGGTGTGGGTGGTGGGGTGGGTGGTGTGGTTGAGGGTGGTGAGGAGGGCGTTGGTGGTGTGGAGGGTGGTGTGGAGGTGGGTCATGGTGAGGGCGGGTTGGGTGGCGTTGTTCCAGCGGGTGTGGGGGGTGTGGGGGGTGTGGGGGGTGGTGGGGGTGTGGAGGGCTTGTTTGGTGCGGGTGTGCCAGATGTGTTGGGCGTGTTGGAGGAGGTTTTTGAGGTGGGGGAGGTTGGTGAGGGGGTTGGGGGGTGTGGGGGTGGTGGGGGGTGGGGGTGGGGGGTTGAGGAGGAGGTGGGTGGCGGCTTTGAGGGTGATGAGGAGGTTGTCGCCTTCGGCGGTGATGGTGCCTTCGAGGTGTTGGGTGTAGTGGGCGAGGGGGTTGTGGGGGTGGAGGGCCCAGGCGCCGCAGCGTTCGCGGCAGGTGGTGGTGATGGTGCGGGCGTGGTGGGTGGTGAAGGCTTTGGTGAGGGCGGTGAGGTGGTGGGTTTGTTCTTTGGTGGGGGGTGGGTCGGTGGGGTAGCGGGGGTGGGTGGTGAGGGGGGTGGGGGTGTTGTGGTGGGTGGTGTGGCGGTGGTTGGCGTAGTGGACGGCGATGGTGAGGGCGGCGCGGGCGGTGCCGGTGGCGGCGGCGCTCATGCAGAGTTTGCCGAGGGTGACGCGGTCGATGGTGTGGAGGAAGCGTTTTTGGGGGTTGCCGTGGGTGGTGTGGTGGGTGCCGTCGGCGTCGAGGCGGTTGTGGGGGGCTTGGAGGAGGGCGGTGGGGGGGAGTCGGACGTGGGTGAAGGTGGTGATGGCGTGGTCGACGGGGTGG
>NZ_JBSGZJ010000365.1:0-7228 GCF_053610925.1 Streptomyces sp. NPDC054847
CTGGTGCGGGGCTTTCCTGCGTTCAAGGGTCGATTAGGGTCGGCCGCATGCGCTATGACCTCGTCATCTTCGACAACGACGGAGTGCTCGTCGACAGCGAGCCCCTGTCCAACACCCTCCTGGCTGCCTATCTCACCGAGCTGGGGCACTCCACCACGTACGAGGAGTCCCTGCGGGACTACATGGGCGCCGCGATGCACCGGGTGCACGACATCGTCCGGGAGCGGACCGGGCAGGACCTGCCGGCGGACTTCGACGACACGTTCCATGCCCGCGTCTTCGCCGCGTTCGAACGGGAGTTGGCGGCCGTCGACGGGGTGACCGAAGTGCTCGAGAAGCTCCGCGCCGATGCCGTCCCCTACTGCGTCGCGTCGTCCGGCAGTCACGAGCGCATCCGCATCGGGCACCGCACGACCGGACTCGACCGGTGGTTCAGGGAAGAGACCGTCTTCAGCGCCCAGGACGTCGGCATGGGCAAGCCGGCACCCGACCTGTTCCTCCACGCCGCCGAGCGGATGGGTGTGGCGCCCGAGCGGTGCGTGGTCGTCGAGGACAGCCGTCTCGGCGTGCAGGCGGCGCTCGCGGCCGGGATGGACGTGTACGGATTCACCGCCATGACCCCTGCGGCCGAACTGGCGGGCGCCGACGGACACTTCGCCACCATGGCGGAGCTGCCCGCACTCCTCGTGTGAACGCCAGCCGGGCGACGCCGGCAGGTCGGCGGCGTCGTTCACGGTGGAGCGGGTCGTACGACGCTGCCCGTGTGACGCGTCTACCGCCCGGTAGAGCCCGGGCTTACGCTGTGCGGCCATGACAGAACCGCGGTTGCGCCACGGGCGGACCTCCCTCGCGTTCAGCTTCTTCTCGCAGGGTGTCGCGTTCGCTCTCCTCGTGACCCGAATACCCGCCATCCAGGAGCGGTACGGGATATCCGACGCCCTGCTGCCGCTGTTCCTCGCGGCGGTGCCCGTCCTCGCCGGGGTGGGCAGCGTGCTGACCGAACGGATCGTGCGGCCTGCGCCCGTGAGTGCGGTGCTGCGCTGGGCCCAGCCGGTGGTGCTGCTGGCGCTGCTCGGTGTGGCCGCGGGCGACGAGATGTGGCACGTGGCCGTCGCGCTCGGGGTGTTCGGGCTGTCGGTGGGCGCGCTCGACGCGTCGATGAACATGCTGGGCGTCGGGCTCCAAGCGGCGTACGGGCGCAGCATCATGCTCGGATTCCATGCGGCGTACAGCCTCGGCGGGATCGTCGGCGCCTCACTCGCCTGGGCGGGTGCGCACTGGGACCTGGCGCTCGTCGTCTCCTACTTCCCTGTGGTCGTGGTGCTGGTGCCCGCGGCGCTGGTGGGCAGCCGGTGGTACTACGGCGGGGAGCGCCCGCAGGGCCGCCCGGAGACCGGCGACGGCGGCGGCAAGGACAGCGCGGCCGGCGACGGCGGCCGGGTGGCGTTCAGGATGCTGCTGCCGCTCGCGCTGGTGATGACCTTCGCGTACATCGGCGACTCGACCGTCTCCAACTGGAGCGCCAAATATCTGCAGGACGTCCTCGGCAGCTCGGAGGAGCTGGCGACCGTCCCGTACAACGCCTACATGGTGACGACCCTGGTGGGCCGGGCCGTCGGGGACCTCGGGGTGCGGCGCTTCGGGGCCGTGGCCGTCGTCCGGTGCGGGGCGGTGCTGGCGGCGGCCGGGTTCGCCGTGGTGGCGGCCGCGCCAGGGGCGTGGACGGGCATGGCGGGCTTCACGGTGCTGGGGCTCGGCCTGTGCGTGATCGTGCCGCAGACCTTCGCGGCGGCGGGCCGGCTGTTCGAGGGCCGGAGCGACGCGGCCGTGGCG
Source organism: Streptomyces sp. NPDC054847 (assembly GCF_053610925.1). Taxonomy (NCBI): domain Bacteria; kingdom Bacillati; phylum Actinomycetota; class Actinomycetes; order Kitasatosporales; family Streptomycetaceae; genus Streptomyces; species Streptomyces sp. NPDC054847. The sequence goes on from NZ_JBSGZJ010000365.1 coordinate 1,834, forward strand.
CGGCTGAACGTCTTCAACTACGTCGGCTTCCTCATCGGGTCGCCTTTGGTCGGGGCGCTGGGGGACGCCTGGAGCTACCGCGGGGCGATGCTCGTACCGATGGCACTCGTGTTGTTGACGCTGGTGTACGCCGGATCGTTCGGCGAGGGGAGCGCCCGATACGGTGTCGGGCATGAGCGGCCGCGGATTGTTGATGTGGGACGAGGCGGTAACCGGGTATGACTTCGGTTCCGGCCATCCGATGGATCCGGTGCGGCTCGCACTGACCATGGGGCTGGTGCGGGCCTACGGGCTGGACCGGGCGATGCGGGTGGTCGCCGCCAGGCCGGCCGGGGAGTCGACGCTGCGGCTCGTGCACCGGGAGGACTACGTGGACGCGGTGCGGGCGGCGTCGGCCGACCCGAAGGCCGCGGACCAGTCGTACGGGCTCGGCACGGTCGACGACCCGGCGTTCGAGGGGATGCACGAGGCGTCGGCGCTGATCGCCGGGCAGTCCGTCGGCGCGGCGGAGGCCGTGTGGCGCGGAGAGGCCGACCATGCGGTCAACTTCGCCGGCGGGCTGCACCACGCGATGCCGGGGAGCGCCTCCGGGTTCTGCATCTACAACGACGCGTCGCTGGCCATCGCGCGGCTGCTCGAGCTCGGCGCGGAACGGGTGGCCTACGTCGACGTGGACGTCCACCACGGGGACGGCGTGCAGGCGGCGTTCTGGGACGACCCGCGGGTCCTGACGGTGTCGCTGCACGAACACCCGCAGACCCTGTTCCCGCAGACCGGCCGGCCGGAGGAGACGGGCGGGGCCGGTCCCGCGGAGGGCTCCGCGGTGAACGTGGCGCTGCCGGCCGGCACGGGGGACCAGGGCTGGCTGCGGGCGTTCCACGCGGTCGTGCCCGAACTGCTGGCCGACTTCCGGCCGCAGATCCTGGTGACACAGCACGGGGCGGACACACACTTCGAGGACCCGCTGGCGCACCTGGCGGTGTCGCTCGACGCGCAGCGCGCCGTCCAGGAGGCGTGCCACGCCCTGGCGCACGAGCACGTGGAGGGCGGCCGGTGGCTCGCGCTCGGCGGCGGCGGTTACGCGGTGGTCGACGTGGTCCCCCGGTCGTGGACGCATCTGGTGGGGATCGCGGCGCACCAGCCGGTCGAGCCCGAGTCGGTGATTCCCTCGTCGTGGCGGGACGAGGTGTACGCGCGGACGCGGCAGTTGGCTCCGGCCCGGATGACGGACGGCCGGTGGCCGGTGGCCTGGCGCGGCTGGGAGGAGGGCTACGACCCCGCGGACCGGCTGGACCAAGCCGTGCTGGCGACGCGGCGGGCGGTCTTCCCGCTGCGGGGACTGCTTGCCTGAGGCCGGTCGACCGGGTGCCTGACGGACGTTGGGCCAACTGTGCGGGTTGTTCGGGGTTTTCGCGTGGTGGGTGTCTCTCTGCGTCAGCATCGGGAGGGTGTTGAGCACCGAGGCGCTGCGGGCGCATCTGCTGGCGTCCCGGCTGGCCGGTGACGTCGCCACCTCCCGGGAGACGAGTCTGCGGAGCTATCGCGCGTTCGTCGCCCGCGATCCGCGGGTCACCCTCGGACTGGACCCCCGGTGGGCCTGGAGCGTGCGGGACGTCATCGCCCTCATGGCGGACAGGTGCGGGGTCTCGGCCGATCCCGAGCACGTGACCGGGGCGGACGTCATCGACCCGGAGCGGACCCTCGGCAGGCTCGCCGCGTTCGCGGAGCGGCTGGGCGCGGTGGCCGCGCAGGGCGGGGCGGTGCTGTTCGGCACCGGACATCCGCACCGGCTGCTCGGGTTCTACGCCGATCTGGCAGACGCGCTGTCGGCGGCGGGGTGTTCCGTACTCACACCCGCGCAGGGGCGATGTGTCGACATAACGACCCGGTTCGGCGTACGCACGTACCGGCTCGAATACGTACGGGGGGTGGCGCGGCTCCGGGAGGCGGGCGCCGGCGGCGCGGGAGCCCACAGTCATTCCCCGCTGCCGGTCAGGGTCGCGCTGGCGGCGGCCGCGGACGCCGGCGGGCGGCTGCCCGACCTGGTCGTCGGTGATCACGGCTGGGTCTGCGGAGCAGGTCAACTGGGTATCGAGGCCATCGGACTGGCCGACACCGACGATCCGGCGCTGTTCGTCGGTGAGGCGGAGGGGCAGGTGTCCGTCGCCGTTCCGCTTGATGACGCCGTAAGGTCCGATTACTACCGGCCGTTGACGCGCTATGTGCTCAATCGGGCGTGTCTGTCACAGTAGGCGGCCGATCGCTGCTCCTCTTCCCCACTCGCATCACCCGCCCCTAGTCTGGGCAGTGAGCGCACAGCGACGAAGAGTCACCGGAGGGGAAGCCGGTGCGCGTCGGGTGCGGAAGGTACAGGTGGGTCATGGCTGCTGGCAGCGAGAGGCCTCTCAACGAGGTCAAGTTCCTTACCGTGGCGGAAGTCGCCTCGGTGATGCGGGTGTCGAAGATGACCGTGTACCGCTTGGTGCACAGTGGTCATCTGCCGGCGATCCGGGTGGGGAGGTCCTTCCGGGTACCGGAGCAAGCGGTTCACGAGTATCTCCGCGAATCCTTCGTGGGGGTGGAATCCGCGTAACGGAGGAGGGACGGCCGCCCTCGGATTACGTCCCTCACTCGGCGGCAGGTAGGCTAGGCCGACGTAGGTCGTGTGGGCCCAGACGCCCCGCACCGAGTGAAGAGAAGTGAGCGAGGGTAGTCGTGGGCTCTGTTATCAAGAAGCGGCGTAAGCGGATGGCCAAGAAGAAGCACCGCAAGCTGCTCAAGCGCACCCGCGTTCAGCGTCGCAACAAGAAGTAAGCGGCAGCTGAGCGTGTCCTTCGGCCCCTCCACCAGTCCGGTGGAGGGGCCGAGGTGCTTCTCCGGGCCCGGGACGGACTCCGTACGGAGCAAGGGTGGAGCACTGGTGGACACGACGTGGCAAAAGTCGGTCGTGCGGTCATCACAGCGCAACAGTGACGCGCTACGGTGACGCCAGGAGCTAGGGAAGGCGCTGATCTTGGGCAAGGTCGTGCTCGTCACCGGAGTGGCCCGGCAGCTCGGCGGCCGTCTCGTGCGGCGGATCCAGCGGGATCCCGAGGTGGACCGGGTGATCGGGGTCGACGCCGAGGGGCCAGGACACCATCTGGGCGGGGCCGAGTTCGTGCGTGCCGACATCCGCCGGCCCGCGATCGCGAGGGTCCTCGCCGAGCACGCCGTGGACACGGTGGTCCATATGGACGTCACCGGGACGCCGCTGGGCGCCGGCGGCCGCACGGCCGTCAAGGAGACCAACGTCATCGGCACCATGCAGCTGCTCGGCGCCTGCCAGAAGTCACCGACCGTCAAGCGGCTGGTGATCAAATCGAGTACGAGCGTGTACGGCTCCGCCCCCCGCGACCCGGCGGTCTTCACGGAGACCACCCCGCCCAAGTCGCTGCCGAGCGGTGGATTCGCCAAGGACGCCGTCGAGGTCGAGGGATACGTACGCGGCTTCGCTCGCCGCCGGCCCGACGTGGCGGTGTGCGTACTGCGCTTCGCCAACATCCTCGGACCGTGCGCGGACTCGCCGCTCGCCGAGTTCTTCTCGTTGCCGGTGATGCCGACGGTCTTCGGCTACGACCCCCGGCTCCAGTTCGTCCACGAGGACGACGTGATCGACGTATTGCGGATCGCCCTCCACGAGCCGCGCCGCGGCACGCTCAACAGCGGCACCTTCAACATCGCGGGTGACGGTGTGCTGACGCTGTCGCAGTGCTCGCGGCGGCTGGGGCGGCCGACGATGCCGCTGCTGCTCCCTGCGGTCACGTGGGTGGGCTCGGCGCTGCGGACGGTCGGTTTCACCGACTTCTCGCCCGAGCAGATCCGGCTGCTCACGCACGGACGGGTGGTGAGCACCGTTCAGATGCGCGAGACACTGGGCTTCCGGCCGAAGTACACGACCGCGGAGACGTTCGCGGACTTCGCGCGCAGCCGTGGCCCGGGGCTGCTGCCGCCGAAGGCGGTCGCCGAGGCGGTGGACCGGGTCGCGGAGGCCCTGTCGCTCGGTGTCCTCGACGCGGTGCCCGTCGAGGACGGCGGGCGAGCGGTCACCCAGACGACGCACAGCAGCGGACAGCCCGGATAAGGAGCGCAGCCGACGATGGCGGACGCCAAGGTCATTCCGTTCGACGACGACCGGTCGCGCGGCGGCGCCGCGCAGCGCCCGGCACGGCGGCGCTCCGCGTCCGGCGGCCTGCGCAAGGCGGAACCGGCGGTGGCGCGGGACGCCGCGCTGAGCCCGCTGCCCGGCCCGCAGGCCGGTGAGGGCGGTACGGGCCCCGACACCGGCCCGGCGGTCCCCGCCGAGCCGGTCCGTGGCGCCGTCTCCGCGGCTTCCGGCGTGTCGGGTGAGGCCGGCGGCTCCCCGCAGGACGGGAGGGCCGCCGAGGCCCCCGTGACGGCCGCCGGGGAGACGCCGGTGCCGCCGGACAGCGGCTGGGACCGGAGGATCGCCGGCGGGCTGGCGTTCCTGCGGCGACGCCTCACGGGCGACTACGAGGTCGACGAGTTCGGCTACGACGCCGAGCTCACCGACCAGGTCCTGATGTCGATGCTGCGGCCGATGTACCAGAAGTACTTCCGCGTCGAGGTCAAGGGCATCGAGAACATCCCGTCGGAGGGCGGGGCGCTGGTGGTGGCGAACCACTCGGGCACCGTGCCGCTGGACGGGCTGATGCTCCAGGTCGCCGTGCACGACAACCATCCGGCGGGCCGCCATCTGCGGCTGCTGGCCGCGGATCTGGTGTTCATGCTGCCGGTGGTCAACGAACTGGCCCGGAAGGCCGGTCACACCTTGGCGTGCACGGAGGACGCGGAAAGGCTGCTCCAGTGCGGTGAGGTCGTCGGTGTGATGCCGGAGGGCTTCAAGGGCATCGGCAAGCCGTTCAGCGAGCGCTACAAGCTTCAGCGTTTCGGACGGGGCGGCTTCGTCTCCACGGCGCTGCGGGCGGGCGTGCCGATCGTGCCGTGTTCGATCGTCGGGGCGGAGGAGATCTACCCGATGATCGGCAACGCGAAGACGCTGGCGCGGCTGCTCGGCTTCCCGTACTTCCCGATCACTCCGACGTTCCCGTGGCTCGGACCGCTGGGGGCTGTGCCCCTGCCGACGAAGTGGACGATCCAGTTCGGGGAGCCGATCGCGACGGACGGGTACCCGCCGGAGGCGGCGGAGGACCCGATGCTGATGTTCAACCTGACGGACCAGGTGCGCGAGCAGATCCAGCACACGCTCTACAAGCTGCTGGTACAGCGCCGCTCGGTCTTCTTCTAGGTCCTGCCCGGGCCCGAGAAGACCGCCCGGACAGCGCCTGGCCGTGCCGGCGCTGCCGGAGCGCCATGGACACCGGTGAGGGGTGGGTCC
>NZ_JBSGZJ010000366.1:0-7222 GCF_053610925.1 Streptomyces sp. NPDC054847
CCGCCGGTCCCGGCAGGACGGCGTCACGGACGCTCCCGGGCCGCCGACCGCGCGGACCGCCCGAAGCCGACCGGAACACGTGGGGCGAGCGTCGGGGCCGGCCGACGCCGCCGGTCACACCGCGGGCGCGGGGAAGGACTTGCGAAGGGTGAACGCCTGCTGTGTCGGCCCGTGTTCACGGATGTGCAGCAGACGTTCCTCCGCCTCGCGGACCGTCGGCCGATGACCGGCGGGGACCCACCACAGCGTCGACATCACCTCGTTGATCCGCTCGAAGAACTCGTGGCGCCGGGCCAGCAGCTCCCGGTGCATGCCCTGGTACATGAAGGCCGTCAGAGTGTCGGTGTCACGCCACACCGACATGTTCACCATCAGCCAGTCGTCGCCGAAGACCCGCAGGTCGGTCGCGTCACCCGCCTCGGTCCGGAGCCGCCAGACGAAGCCGTCGGCGGCGTCCGCGACCGCGTTCACGGGGACGAGGTTGTCCACGAAGTCCTTCAACTGCGGGGAATCCAAGGGGTGTTTGAGGCGGGCTATGTTCACCTGGGCGAGCTCGTAGGAGGTCATGGCCGCACAGTAATCAGGCCCTTCTCCGCCGCCACCGCCATTTCGACCAGTGAGACGTCCGCCCCCCGCTCGGCCACCAGTTGAAGCCCTACGGGGCAGCCGTCGCTCGTGAAGCCCGCCGGGACGCTGGCCGCCGGATGACCGCTCAGGTTGAACGCCCAGGTCAGCGCCGTCGAGTAGACGTCCGCCCCGGGGCCGTCGTGACCGTGCGGCCGGTTGGGGGTCGCGGGGGTCAGCAGGACGGCCGCGCCGGCGAACAGGGCGTCCAGGCGACGGTCGTTCTCGGCCCGCACGGCCGCTCCCCGCGCCGGCCGGCCGCCCCGTACCGCCGTCCACGCGTCACACGGGTCCAGCAGTACCGGGCGGGCGTCCGTGAGCCGTACGACACCGGCGGATTCCAGTCGTTCCACCGCCGCCAGCGCGACCGCCGCCACCTCCGGTTCCGTGTCCGCGAAGCCCAGGCCCGCCGACCAGACCGCCGGCAGCGGCAGGACCGGGGCGGCCGGCTCGTAGGTGTCCAGTACGCAGCGCAGATACGCACGGGCGTCCGCCGCCGTCGGCGTCAGGACACCCGCGGAGGCAAGGCCCGTGCGGTCGGGCGAGGGCAGCAGCCCGTTCGTCGTCTTCAGTCCGAAGACCGAGCACCAGGCGGCCGGGATCCGTACGGACCCCGCACCGTCGCTGCCGGTCGCCAGGCCCACCATGCCGGCCGCGACCGCCGCGGCCGACCCCGCGGAGGACCCGCCGGGAGTGCGGTCCGGCCGCCAGGGGTTACGGGTCGGGCCGTGCGCGCCGAGACCCCAGGTCTGCCAGGGGGTGCCGGGGCCGGGCACCGAGGTCGAGCCGACGGCCACGCCGCCCGCCGCGGTGAGCCGCCGCGCGGCGTACGACCGGACGCCCGAGGGGCCCTTTACCGCGAACGGCAGTCCGGCCAGGGGGAGTCCGGTGTCCAGCGAGCCTTCACGGGCGAGCGCCTCCTCGGCCCATACCTCGACGAAGGCGCTCGTCTCCGGGTCCAGTCGCCCGATGGCGTCCAGCGACGCTGCGATGTTCATGGCCCCAGAGTGCCGCCCTCATCACGGCCCGCGCGACGGGGGCGGCACTGCCTCCGCCGCTGATGGCCTCCCGTACCGCGGAGGCGTCCTCGACGACCACGGCCAGCGCGACCTCCGGCCGGGGCGCGTCGTGGGCCTGCGCCCAACCGATGAACCAGGCGTACGGGAGCCCCGAGTTGTCGATACCGTGCTGCGCGGTGCCCGTCTTGCCGCCGACGGTGGCGCCCCCGATCGCCGCGTTGTCGCCGGTGCCCTCCTCGACGGCCCGCACCATCAGTTGCCGCAGCCGCTGCGCGGTGACCGGGGTCATCGCCTGCCGGTAGGCGCGGGGGCCGTTCTGGGCGATCAGGTCGCCGTTCGCCCTGGTCACCCGCTCCACCAGGTACGGAGTGTGGATGTCGCCGCCGCTCGCGACGGCCGCCGCGACCATCGCCATCTGGAGCGGTGTGGCCGTCGTGTTGAACTGCCCGATCGAGGACAGCGCCAGCTGGTCGGGCGACATGTCGGTGTCGAAGTTGGAGACCGTCACGCCCGAAGGGATCCGCAGTCCGGGGTCGTTGAAGCCGAACCCGCGGGCGGTGGCGACCATGTCCCGCAGTCCGACCCGCGCCCCGAGGTTCGCCATCACGGTGTTGCACGACCACTGGATCGCGTAGGCCAGCGAGGCGTCCTCGCATCCCTTCGTCGCGTTCGGCAGCGGGGTGCGGGTGCCGGGCAGCAGGTAGGGCTCCGGTGTGCGCGTGGGCGCGTCCACGTCGTCGACGACGCCGCTCTCCAGGGCCGCGGCGGCGGTCACGATCTTGAACGCGGAGCCGGGGGGATAGGTCTGGCGGATCGCGCGGTTCAGCATCGGCTGCGTGTCCGCGCCGTTGAGCCGGGCCCAGGCCCGTGAGGCCTCCGGCCCGTTGCCGGAGAGCAGCTCCGGGTCGTACGACGGGCTGCTGACCAGGGCCAGGATCTTCCCGGTCGAGGGTTCGATCGCCGCGACGGCGCCCCGCCGGCCGCCGAGACCCTGGTACGCGGCCTGCTGCACGGCGGCCTTCACGGTGGTGGCGACGTCCCCGGCGGAGGGCCGGCTGCGGCTCAGGTCGCCCCAGAAGGGGAACGGCGCCAGCAGGGGATCGCTGCCGCTGAGGACCGGGTCCTGCGCGTGCTCGACGAACGAGGTCCCGTAGATCTGCGACGAGTAGCCCGTCACCGGCGCGTACAGCGGCCCGTCGAGGTAGGTGCGCTCGTGGCGGAGCTGCTCACCGGTGTCCTCGGACCCGGTGACCGGCTTCCCGTCGACCAGGATGTCGCCACGGGGCTCCGCGTAACGGGCGATCGCCGCCCGGCGGTTGGCCGGGTTCTTCTCGAGGGCCGACGCCTCCAGCACCTGCACGCGGGCGGCGTTGGCCAGCAGCGCGAGCAGGAGCAGCAGGCTGAACACGGCGGCGTGCCGGATGCATCTGGTCACCGCCGCACCGCCGGTGCCGGGGCGTGGACGCCCACCTCCACGGGCACGGGCGGCGGCATGCGGGCCGAGTGGCTGAGCCGGATCAGCAGCGCCACGATGACCCAGTTGGTGACCACGGAGGAGCCGCCCTGCGCGAGGAACGGCATCGCCATGCCGGTCAGCGGGATCAGGCCCGTCACACCGCCCGCGATGACGAACACCTGGAGCGCGACGATGGAGGAGAGGCCGACCGCGAGGAGCCGGCCGAACGCGTCGCGCACCGCGAGCCCGGCGCTCAGCCCCCGGGCGACCATCAGCCCGTACAGCAGGAAGATCGCGCTGAGGCCGACGAGCCCCAGTTCCTCGCCCGCGGTGGCGAGGATGAAGTCCGACTTGGTGGCGAAGCCGATCAGCACGGAGTGGCCGAGCCCCAGACCGGTGCCGAGCATCCCGCCGGCCGCGAAGGCGAAGAGGGACTGGGCCAGTTGGCCGGGGCCCTGCCCGGACTCGATGCCGGCGTACGGGTCGAGCCAGTCCTCGACCCGGCTGTGGACGTGCGGTTCGAGCGAGCCGACGGCGTACGCGCCCGCCGACGCGAGCAGCAGACCCACCGCGATCCAGCCGATCCGGCCGGTCGCCACGTAGAGCATGACGACGAAGAGCCCGAAGAAGAGCAGCGAGGTTCCGAGGTCCCGTTCGAGGACGAGGACGCCGACGCTGACCAGCCACACCGCGACGATCGGTCCGAGCACCCGGCCGGTGGGGAGCTGGAGCCGGCGGATCAGCCGGCTGGCGTGGGTGAGGGCGCCCCGGTTGGCGGCGAGGTACGCGGCGAAGAAGACGGCGAGCAGCACCTTCGCGAACTCGCCCGGCTGGAAGGACAGCTGTCCCACCCGGATCCAGATCCTGGCCCCGTTGACCGCGGGGAAGAAGATCGGAGCGCAGAGCAGCGCGAGCGCGGCCGTGACGCTGATGTACGCGTACCGCTGGAGGATCCGGTGGTCGCGCAGGACGACGACCGCCACGATGAACAGGGCGACCCCGGAAGTGGACCAGACGAGCTGGGTGGGGGCCGCCCGGTCGAGCGGGGTCTGAAGGTCCAGCCGGTAGATCAGCACCAGGCCGAGGCCGTTGAGCAGGACGGCGATCGGCAGCAGCAGGGGATCGGCGTAGGGGGCGCGGAGGCGTACGGCCAGATGTGCGAGGAGTGCCAGGACGCCGAGGCCCGCTCCGTAGCCGGCGGCGTCCGGCGGCACGGCGCCGTTCCTGGCGAGACCGACGGCGACGTAGCCGTGGACGCAGATGACGACGGCGCCGAGGAGGAGCGACAGTTCGACGCCCCGCCGCTTGGGCGGACGGGGCGCGGGACACGGCTCGGGCCCCGAAGTGCCCGCTGTCGTTGCGGTCATGTCACGCAACGTAGCAAGTGGCTCGTCTGTTTGTCCCCTTATGTCAGGGTGCGCCGACGTCGAACAGATGGGCCGTCACGCAGCGTCGGCCGGCGGGGGAGACACGCTCCGCCCGCCGCGCCCGCGCCGCCGACGGCTCAGCGCTGGTAGGGGTTCCGCTGCCCCTGCTGGGCCTGCCCGTACGGCTGACCGCCCTGCACGCCCTGGTCGCCGCCCGCGGACTGCGCCTGGAGCTGCTGCGCCTGCTCGGAGGAGATCTGCTGCTCGGCCCCGCAGAAGGTGCACTGGGTGGCGTACTTCGTGGAGAAGGGGAACAGCGGCACGAAGAACAGCGTGAACTTCGTGACCCGCTTCCTGAGCGTGTGCGCGGAGGGGTTGCCGCAGTGGCCGCACACCAGCGTCAGTATCGCCAGCTGGTAGATGTAACCCTTGGTACCGAAGATGATCATGCTGTCGGGTCCTCCCCGTTCATGGTCCGCCGTCACGCTCCGCTCGGCATGCGAAGTCATGGCCTGCGGTGAACCGCCCGCCGGCACAGAGCCAGCAGTCTCTCGTCCTCCACGATGTCATGACTGTCCGCCCCGTTGTCGATCGCGTTATGACGTCTTGCGGACAGCAGCTCACGGTCGAGCAGACCCACCGCTCCCTCGGCGCCCGCCGTGGTCATGTCCGCCAGACACGCCGCGACGGGCACCCGGGTGCGCGGCATCGTCTCCCAGGCCGCCCGCAGCACCGGCCAGGCGCCCTCGGGGTCCCCCGTCACCCGCCACAGAGCCTCCGCCGCCCGCACCCGCGTCCACGGTTCCATCGACCGCAGCAGCCTCGCGAGCTGCGGCGCCGCCGACGCGCCGGACGTCCCCATGGAGGCGAGCACGGAGGCCGCGGACCGGCGGGCCGCCTGCTCGGGCGCGTTCAGGACCGCGCACAGCACCGGCACCACCGCGGCGGCGTCACCCTCGACCGCCCACAGGGCGCCCGCGGCCTGTGCGGCGGCCGCCGGCGGTAAGCAGGCCACGGCACCGCACGCCGACCGCCGGTCCGCCCCCCGCTCGTACCCCGCCTCGCGCAGCAGCCCCCAGAGATATGGCACCGCCTCGCGCGCGGCGGGCCCGAGAGCGGTGAGCGTCCGCACCGCGGCGTCGGTCAGACAGCCGCGCCACTCGCCGGGCGCGTCCCGCAGTACACGCAGCACGGCGGGCACCGATCCCGCAGCCGTGTCCGCCCCCAGTACGGACAGGCCGTGCAGCAGTGCAACGGCGCCGTCGGAGGACCGGTCGTCCAGTTCCAGCGCGTCCAGCCGCTCCCGCAGCGCCGGGGCGAGGGCGGCGGCGGCCCCGCCCAGCCGGTCCAGCGCATACGCGAGGTCCCGTGGCGCGTCGGGCCGCTGCAGGAGCCGCGCCAGCACGGGCACCACCCGCGCGTCGCCGGCCCGCGCGAGCGCGAGGACGGCCGGGCCCAGCGTCGGCGGCCCGCTCTCCCACTCGCGCACCCAAGTGCCCGGCTCGGCGGCCAGCCGCCGCGCCAGCGCGTCCGCCGCCGGCTCCGCCAGGCCGAACAGGTCCCCCAGTGCGTACGCCGCCGCCGCGGCGAGGCTCGGTTCCGGGTCCGCGAGCTGGTCGCCGATCAGGCCGACCAGTTCCCCGTACGCGCCCCGCCATGTCCGCAGCAGCGCGCTGCTCATCCGTACGGCGTCGATCCGCTGCGCCCGGTCCGGGCTGCACAGCTGGTCCGCCAGCAGCGCTATCCGGTCCTCGACCCGGTCGCCGAGGCCCGAGTGCAGGGTGCGCAGCAGGTCGGCCGTCCAGGGCGCGGGACGGCCGACGGTGTCGGCGGCGCGCACCTGGCGCAGCTGGCCGAGCAGCGTCGGCGACGGCAGCCGTTCGGCCGCCGGGACCGCCGCCACCGGTTCCGTGCGCAGCTCACGCAGCAGCCCTGTCACCCCGGGCACCACGTCGGAGGGCAGCGCCCCGGGGGCGCAGCGAGCCAGTTGCGCGATCGCGGCCAGCCGGAGACCCGCTCCGTACGCCATCCCGGACAGCCCGGTGAGCCACTCCACCACCTCGGGCAGCAGCCCCTGGTGCCGCAGCGCTATCCGCCCGGTGGCCTCCACGCACGCGAGCCGCACCTCGGGGTCCTGCTCGGCGTCCAGCCGGGCCCGCAGCAGGCGCAGGACGCGCACCGGGTCGGTGTGCAGGGTGGCCAGCGCGAGCGGCGCGGCGAGCCGCACACCGCGGTCCGGGTCGTCCACCAGGCCGAGGAACACATCGGCCCCCGCGGTCACCGCGGAGGCGGCCATGGCGTAGTTCGCGGCGTCCTCGAACTCCTCGTCCTCCGGGTCGAGTTCGTCGTCGCCGTCCAGGTCGATGCTGCCGATGCTGGTGAGCAGTTCGACGATGCCTCCCCGGTCCTCGACCGCGGGGTCGGCGACCAGCTCCATCAGGAACGGGATGCAGGCCAGCGTCGAGTCGTACACGTCGCCCTGGTGGTGCACGGCCCCGTACATGGCGTCGAGTGCGCTCTCGCGCTCGGCGGGATCCTCGGAGGCCAGTTGGCGCAGCAGCTCCGGCACATCGTCGGCCGGGCCGTAGGCGTGTTCCAGAGAGGCCCACTCGACCTCGTCGATTCCCGCGAACACGATTGTCCCCCTCCCAAGAAACCTTGGGTCTCAACCCTGTGTCTGGGGGAAGTGTGCCCCAAGGATCCGACATCCTGACCGGTATCCGACGGGGTTGTCTCGGGGTTGTTGAATCCAGGCC
>NZ_JBSGZJ010000367.1:0-7219 GCF_053610925.1 Streptomyces sp. NPDC054847
ACCAGAATCCTCTTCCGGTGGTGCCGCTGCGACATCCAGCGGCACCACCGGAGCAGACAGCACAGCCGCCCGCACACAGTCCGACGACCGCCCGTACGGAGCCCTCCATGGAACCCACCGCTCACGTCAGCAAAACGCCCCTGCCCGGAGTCGGCACGAGGTACGACCTCAAGACCGACGCCGGCGCGCACCTGTCCGTCGTCGTGCACCAGGACGGCCGCCGCATCCTGGCCTTCCACGATCCCGAGGACGACGACAACTGCAAGGACGCCGCAGCGCTCGCGCCGCACGAGGCGACCGCGCTGTCCAAACTGCTCGTCCCCGACCCCGTCGCGCACCTGCACCAGCACATCGAGATCGACCTCGTGACGGAGCACATCCCGGTCACGAAACGCTCCCCGTACGCCGGCCGGCTGCTCGCCGACACCCAGGCGCGCACCCGCACAGGAGCGTCCATCGTCGCCGTACTGCGTCGCACCGCGGCGTTCCCCTCGCCCACGCCCGACTTCCGCTTCGCCATCGGCGACACGCTCGTCGTCGTCGGAACCCGCGAAGGCGTCGACGCCGTTGCCGAACTGATCACCGGAGGATAGCCACCCGTGCACGACACCACCGCGCTGCTCATCGAACTCGGGTCGATCATCCTCGCCCTGGGCCTGCTCGGCAGGCTCGCCGGACGCATCGGGTTCTCACCCATACCGCTCTACCTGCTCGCCGGACTCGCCTTCGGCCACGGCGGGCTGCTGCCCATGAACGCCAGCGAGGAGTTCATCGCCACCGGCGCCGAGATAGGCGTCATCCTCCTGCTGCTGCTCCTCGGCCTCGAGTACAGCGCCTCCGAGCTCGTCACCAACCTCAAGACCCAGTACCCCTCCGGCATCGTCGACTTCGTCCTCAACGCCCTCCCCGGCGCGGTGGCCGCACTGATCCTCGGCTGGGGACCGGTGGCCGCCGTCGCGCTCGCCGGTGTCACCTGGATATCGTCGTCCGGCGTCATCGCCAAGGTCCTCGGCGACCTCGGCAGGCTGGGCAACCGTGAAACGCCCGTCATACTCGGCGTCCTCGTCATCGAGGACCTCGCGATGGCCGTCTACCTGCCGCTGCTGACCGCCCTGCTCGCCGGCCTCAGCCTCGCCGGCGGCAGCCTCACCCTGCTCATCTCGCTCGGCACGGTCAGCATCGTCCTCTACGTCGCGCTGCGCCACGGCCGGCTCATCAGCCGGGCCGTCTCCTCCGACAACCCCGAGATGCTGCTGCTGGTCGTCCTCGGCCTGACCCTTTTCGTCGCCGGCATCGCGCAGGAACTCCAGGTGTCCGCCGCCGTCGGCGCGTTCCTCGTCGGCATCGCACTGTCCGGCGAGGTCGCCGAGGGCGCGCACAACCTTCTCGCGCCGCTGCGGGACCTGTTCGCCGCGGTCTTCTTCGTCTTCTTCGGCCTGTCGACCGACCCGGCGGACATTCCGCCGGTCCTCGTCCCCGCGCTGATCCTGGCCGTCGTCACCGCGCTCACGAAGATCGCCACCGGCTGGTACGCGGCCCGTCGTGCGGGGATCGGCCCACGCGGACGGCTGCGAGCGGGTGGCACGCTGGTCGCCCGCGGTGAGTTCTCCATCGTCATCGCGGGCCTCGCGGTCGGGGTCGAGCCCCGGATCGGGCCGCTGGCCACGGCGTACGTCCTGATCCTTGTGATCATCGGGCCGCTGACGGCGCGGTGGACGGAGCCGATCGGGCGCCGCTTCCTGCGGACGCCGGCGCCGGCGCCGAAGGAGCCGGCCGTGCCACTGGAAACGGCCGACACGGCGTCGACCCCGACCTGACGCGGCCGCGGGGGCGTGACGCCCTCCGGGCATGAGCCGGTTCGTCCGGGCCGGCCCGGCCCGGACGGCGTCGCCCCTGCCGGGCGTAGTGCTTCCGCGTCCGGAGAGGGCGCCCGGAACGGCTGTCCTCGCCGCGCCCCGTTCACAGCGCCGTGCCGGTCTCCTCGGCCAGTGCTTCGAGGAGCTGGTCCTGGAACGCCTCGTCATGGACGGCGCGGTGCGGCTGCCTGAGCTTCTGGTGGTACCAGTAGCCGCCCGTGGTCAGGGCCTCGGGCTCGTCGCTGGTGACGAGCCACTCCTGTGTCACATGCCCGAGTTCGAGATCGTCCGGAGCGCCCGGACCACCCATCCTGGTCGGCACCCAGCCCGGGTCGACCGCATTGCTCCGCACATCGGGACGCAGGCGGGCCACCGCGGCGGCGAGCGTGGTGACGAACAGCTTGCTGTCCGCGTAGGAGCCCGCGCCGGCGCCGGCCCAGTCGACTCCCCGCACGGCCGGGCGCCCGCTGAAATGGGAGCCGCTGCTCAGGTACACCAGTCGGCGCGGCGCCGGAAGCAGGGCTGTGAGCAGGTAGGGGGCGATGATGTTGACCGGCATGACGGCCCGCCCGCTCCATACACCGGCGTTGTGGACGACCGCGTCCAGCGGGTCGGCGTCATTCAGCTCGGCGGCGATCCGCCGTACGGCGTCACGCTCGGTGAGGTCGCCGGTGACGGCGTCCGCGCCGCGGTCGAGCAGCGGCCGCAGAGCGGTTGCCCGCCGAGGGTTGCGGGCGTGTACCACCACCTGGTGCCCGGCGGTCAGCAGTGCCTCCGCGGTGGCCCGGCCCAGGCCGTCCGTGGAGCCGGTCACCAGGATGCGGCTCACCGCCGCACCGCCGCGTATTCGTGCTCGGCTGCTTTCTGCACGGCTTGTCTCCTTCTGCTCGTGTGCGGCGGCGGCACGTGCCGCGCATGACGGCGTCCGCGCGGGCCGGCGGGGTGCTTTCAGGCGGTGGGGTGACGCGCTGCCGGGCCCGCGTTCTCGGTGGCGGCCAGGGAGGCGAGCAGGCGTAGTCCCTCTTCCGAGGGGGAGCCGGGTTCGGCCGTGTAGATGGTCATGCCGAGTCCCGGTTCGGCGGCCAGGTCCAGGGATTCGAAGGCAAGGGTGAGGTCGCCGACCGAGGGGTGGCGGAACCGCTTGGTGCCGGTGCCGTGGCGGCGCACGTTGTGGGTGCCCCAGCGGGTGCGGAAGTCCTTGCTGCGGGTGGACAGCTCCCCGACGAGGTCGTGGAGGCCCTTGTCGTGCGGGTCGCGGCCGGCTTCGCGGCGCAGGATGGCCACCGCCATGTCGGCGAACAGCTCCCAGTCGGGGTAGAACCGGCGGGAGGCCGGGTCGAGGAAGTTGAAGCGGGCCAGGTTCCGCTGGTTGTCCCCGTCGGCGAACAGGTCGGTGTAGAAGGCACGGGCGAGGGGGTTGGCCGCCAGGACGTCCATGCGGCCGTTGGTCACGATTGCGGGCCCGGCCGTGATCGCGTCGAGGGTCCACTGCAGGCTGCGGTGCGGGGTCCACTGCCGGGTGGCGGCGCGGCGCCGGGGGCGGGTGAGGGCGTCGGAGCCGTCGGCGGCCCGGGCCAGGTGCAGGAGGTGGGCGCGTTCGGCGTCGTCCAGTCGCAGGGCGCGGGCGACGGCCTCCAGGACGGCGGGGGAGGCGCCGGCCAGGTTGCCGCGCTCCAGCTTCGCGTAGTACTCGACGCTCATGTCGGCCAGCGCGGCGACCTCGCTCCTGCGCAGCCCGGGCACACGCCGTCGGGAACCGGCCGGCAGGTCGACCTGCTCCGGGGTGATCTTCGCCCGCCGCGAGGTGAGGAACTCGCGGACCTCCTCACGGTTGTCCATGTCTTCGACCGTACGGCCTGCCCGCCGCGGAAGGGATGTACTGGCGGTACACCTCTCGCTGGTATCTCGCTCACCGCAGGGACGAGCGGTTACCTGGAGTGCGGGCACTCCCGGAGCGGCGCAGCCGCCCCGAGGGGTTACCCGGCCCGGGCAGCACGCGAAGGACAACGGGGCCCTTACGCGTCCCCCGGTCCGTACCCGCACCGGTTGCGGCGGCCCGAAGGGCCTCCCCGGACCACCCTTCAAAGAACGTGAGGACTTCCCCATGCGCGGAGCAGTGATCCACGCCCCCGGCGATGTGCGCTTCGAGACCCTGGACGACCCGATGATCCTGAAGCCGACGGATGCGATCATCCGCACGGCCGTCACCTGTGTGTGCGGGTCCGACCTGTGGCCCTGGCGGGGCCTGGACGCCACGGACGAGGCGCACCCGATGGGGCACGAGTACGTCGGTTTCGTCGAGGAGGTCGGGTCCGAGGTCACCGCGGTCAGGCCGGGCCAGTTCGTGGTCGGCTCGTTCGCGACCTCGGACAACACCTGCGCCAACTGTCGCAACGGATGGCAGTCGAACTGCCTCAAGCGCGAATTCATGAGCACCTGCCAGGCCGAGTACGTGCGTATCCCCAACGCTCAGGGCACCCTGGTCGCCACCGACAGGGTGCCGGGCGAGGAGTTCTGGCCGGGCCTGCTGGCGGTTTCCGATGTGATGGGCACCGGCTGGTACGCGGCCGAGGCCGCCGAGGTCCGGTCCGGTTCCACCGCCGTGGTGGTCGGCGACGGAGCGGTCGGGCTGTGCGCGGTGATCGCCGCGAAGGAGATGGGTGCGGAGCGGATCATCGCGATGAGCCGCCACGCCTCCCGTCAGGAGCTCGCCCTGGAGTTCGGCGCCACCGACATCGTCACCGAGCGCGGCGAGGAGGGCGTCGCCCGGATCAAGGACCTCACCGACGGGATCGGAGCGGACAGCGTGCTGGAGTGCGTCGGCACCGCCGAGGCCATGCAGCAGGCCCTGCACTCCGCGCGTCCCGGCGGCAACGTCGGCTTCGTCGGCGTGCCCCACGAGGTCGCCGTCGACGGCCAGGAGCTGTTCTTCTCCCACGTCGGTCTGCGCGGCGGCCCCGCCCCCGTACGCCGCTACCTGCCCGATCTGATCGAGCGCGTCCTGAGCGGCCGGATCGACCCGGGCAAGGTCTTCGACCTCACCCTGCCGCTGGAGCAGGTGGCCGAGGGCTACAAGGCCATGGACGAACGCCGCGCCATCAAGGCACTCCTCAAGCCCTGACGCCAGGCCGCGGCTCCCCTCGGGCAACCGTCGTCCCCTCGCGATCCCGCGAGCCGCCGGCCCGACCGTGCGCCCCGCGGTCGGGCCCGGCGCGCACCCGGCCTCAACACCGTCCCGTTTTGGTTCCTTTGGAGATCGTCAATACGATCCGCTGATGATCATAAGAAGACGGCCCGCGGCCCGGATCTGCGTGCTCCTCGCAGTCCTGGTCGCCGGGCTGTTCCCGACAGGCATCGCCGCCGCCGACGAGCCGGTGGCGAAGGAATCCCCCAAGGTCGAGCTCGTGCTCGACGTCAGCGGATCGATGCGCGCCCGCGACATCGACGGCAAGAGCCGCATGGCCGCCGCGAAGCAGGCCTTCAACGAGGTGCTGGACGCCGTCCCGGAAGACGTGCGGCTCGGCATCCGCACGCTCGGGGCCGACTATCCGGGCGACGACCGCAAGCGCGGTTGCAAGGACACCCGCCAGCTCTACCCCGTGGGGCCGCTCGACCGGACGGAGGCGAAGACCGCCGTCGCCACCCTCGCGCCCACCGGATGGACACCGATCGGCCCGGCGCTGCTGGGTGCGGCGGAGGATCTGGAAGGCGGTGACGCGACCCGAAGGATCGTGCTCATCACCGACGGCGAGGACACCTGCGCACCGCTCGATCCGTGCGAGGTCGCGCGGGAGATCGCGGCCAAGGGCATCCACCTCGTGATCGACACCCTCGGACTGGTGCCCGACGCCAAGACCCGTGCCCAGCTCAGCTGCATCGCGGAGGCCACCGGCGGTACGTACACGTCCGTCCAGCACACCGACGAACTCTCCGACCGGGTGAGCCAATTGGTCGACCGGGCCGCCGACCCGGTGGTGACGCCCGTCGCCACGCAGGGCGCCGGCCAGTGCCGCGACGCACCCCAGCTCGAGCCGGGTCTGTACACGGACCGGGAGAAGTTCGGCGAGCACCGCTGGTACCGGGTGGACGTGCTGCCCGGCCAGGAGCTGCGTGCCTCCGTGAGCGTCGGCGCCGACCGCGCGGTCAACAAGGACTACGGGGTGCTGCTGCGCGCCGTCACCGTCCACGGCCGTGAGATCGTCCGCGGTTCCGAGGCCGGCGACGGCCGTACCGATCTGATCTCGACCGGTCTTCGCTACCCGAAGCAGGAGCTCGAGGACGCCGACGGCGTCAAGCCCGCCGCGGAGACCGTGTGCCTCCAGGTGAGCAACTCGTTCTCCGCGCCGCCCGCCGTCAAGACCGAGCCGGGACTGCCCGTGGAACTCACCGTGGACGTGGTCGACACACCCGAAGCGGCCTCCGACGTGGCCGCGTTCGGCCTCGGGCGCGGCTGGTGGCTGCTGGGTGTCCTGGTACTGGCCGGCTTCGTGGCCGGTCTGCTCTGGGGCTGGGTCTCGCGCTGGCGTATCGCCGTCTGGAGGACCAACTGATGCGTATCGCACGCATACTGACGGTCGGCGCACTGACCGCCGCCGCGCTGTTCGGCCCGGCGGCCGCCGCCCTGGCGGACAGCCCGTCGCCCGGCCCCGAAGGTGACGACCGGGCCCCCACGGAGGCCGGTACCACTTTCCGTACGGCCACCCCGATCGAGCAGGACCAGAAGGCCACGGCGAACGCGTCGAGCGGCGACTACCTGTACTGGGTGTTCCCCGCGGACGCGGAGCAGCGGCCCACCGTCAAGGCCCGGGTCGCGCTGCCCGAGTCGGCCGAACGGCACGGCGCCTCGACGTGGCGCATCGACGTCTACGACGGGCTGCGCCGCCGCCAGGCCTGCACGTACGGCATGCAGGCCCGGACGGCGGCCGCCGACGCCACGTCGGTGGAACTGTCGTGCACCCTGCGGACCGTCCGGTCGCTGGCCGAGCCGTGGGCCGACGACCCGCTGCCCGGCAGTTACTACATACGCCTGACCGTGACCGGTCTCCCGGAGGAGGACCTCGGCCTCCCCGTCGCCGCGGAGGTCGAGGCGGTGTCCAAGGACGCGGGCGGGGCGTACGCGGTCGACGGTGCGCTCGCCGAGCCGCTGGTGCCGGGCGTCTCGGCCGACGAACGGCGCAACGAGGAACAGGCGGTCCTGGACTGGTCGTCCGGCCGGTGGTCCGACCGCTGGATCTGGACCGGCGCCGGCGGTCTGCTCGCGGCGCTCGCGGGCGTCGGCGGTTACGTGCTCACCCGGGGTGCCGGCCGCCCCTCGCGGATGCCGCCGGGCGCGTGAGTCCCCGGGCGGCCACGGCGTTCCGCCG
>NZ_JBSGZJ010000368.1:0-7211 GCF_053610925.1 Streptomyces sp. NPDC054847
CGTCAGGACAGTGCCTGGCGACGGGTCGGCCCGGCGGCCGGATCGCGGCGGGCCGGTTCAGCCGGAGCAGCGCCCGGCCGGAAGCGTCCGCGACGCGGCGGCGGCAGCACGGCACCGCGGCCCTGCCGACGGATCAGAGCGCGCCTTGGCGCCAGGGGCCGGTGATCGCGAACGTGATACCCGGGGTCTGGATGTTCACGAACAGCCAGTTCCCGTTCTTCGGTTCGAACACCGAGCCGGCCCACTCCGAACCCCGGTGGTCGGCCGCCGGGACGTTCTTGCCCGCCGTCCCGCCGCGGAGATCCACGTCGTTGGCGGCGAAGCGGAAGATCTCGCCGTCCGGGGTCAGCCCGTGGACGTACTCGGTACCGCCACCGTCCTCGCACAGCACCAGACCGCCGCGGGGGCTGACGCACATGTTGTCCGGCGCGTTGAGCACCTCGGAGCCGGGGGAGGCGAAGAGCACCCGAAACTCGTCGGTGGCCGGGTCGAGTTCGAACACCTGGCCCTGGCGGGCGGGTCCACCGTCGGTCGTGATGACGTAGACGCGGTCGTTGCCGTACCAGGCGCCCTCGAGGCGGCTGAACACCGCGGCACCGTTCGCCTGTGCCTGAATTCGTACTGTGTCCGCCGCGGGGTCGACGTCGTCGACGGGCACCCAGGAGACGGTGCCGTACGCCTTCTCACCGTCGGACCGGGTGTCGTACGTCGTCGTTCCGATGCGCAGGGCCTCGAGGCGGCCACCCTTGGACAGGTCGCCCGGCACGGCCGGGACGAAGCGGTACAGCGACGCGTCGCCGCGGTCCTCGGTCTCGTAGACGTAGCCGGTCGCCGGGTCGACGGCGACGGCCTCGTGGTTGAACCGGCCCATGGCCTTGTAGGGCTCGGGGTTGCCCTTGCCTTCCGAGGCCACCTCGAAGATGTAGCCGTGGCGCTTGCCGGCCGTCGTGGAGAAGGTCTCCTCGCAGGTGAGCCAGGTGTTCCACGGGGTGGGCCCGCCGGCGCAGTTGCGCATCGTACCGCCGAGGCTGCCGTAGGACTCCAGCCACTGGCCGGCGTCCGGGTCGAAGACCAGGGTGGTCGTCCCGCCGCCGGCGGCGGGGTTGTAGGCCGGGGCGGTGAAGGCGGGCCCGGCGCCGAGCTCGTGGTTGCGGACGAGGTGGACCTTGTCGCCGTAGCGGAAGGCCGCCATGCCGTCGTGGGCACCGGGGGTGCGCACGCCGTCGTCCATGAGGTCGTTGGTCCAGCCGTACGAGATGTACTCGAAGCCCTGGGGCAGCTGGAGCAGTTCCAGGCCCGTCGCCTGGTCCTTGACCGGGCCGAGCGGGCCGTACCCGGCGTCGGATCCGAGCTTGACCGGCGCGGCTGCCGCCGTCCGCGCGGCCAGTGCCTGGAAGGGAAGGGAAGCCGCCGCGGCAACGGCGGCCCCGCGCAGGAGGGTGCGTCGCTCGAAACCGGGACCGGTCGGTCTTCCTGCGGACGTGCCTGTCATGGGAGTCCTCTCGAATGCAACGATCTGGGGAGCGGCACCGGTCACCCTAGGAGCGAACACCGCGCCCTTTTCCCAACGGGAAGTGAGCGTTGGGAGAACCGTTCCTTCCAGAAGCGGGGCCCACTGCGGACTTTGACGCCACCGCAGCCGCGCCGTCGGAGGCCGTAGGCGCGCCGCCTCGCACACCGACCCCGCCGCCCGTGGAGCGGTCCGACGCCCGGACCTGAGAAGGCCCACCCGTCACGTGACGGCCGGGGACTGCCTTGGCCCGGCCGGTGCCGGACCCGCGGCCACCGCTTCCGGGTCCGGACCCTGGGCTCGCATCCACGGCCGCACGGGGCCAGGGGGCGTCCGTCGAAGCCGCGGCGGGCCACCGGGCCCTGCCGCCCCGGCCTGCCGCAGGTCCTCGCCTACCCGGTGGCCCATCCCCCGTCCTGGGCCCCCGGCGGTCACCCGCGACCGCCGTCCCCAGGCGCTGGCCGCCCTGTTGGGCCGTACCCGCGCCCGCGTGCTGGCGGCCCTGGTCAGCACCGCGACCACGGGAGAGCTCGCCCTACGCCTGAAGATCTCCGCCTCCTCCGCGAGCGAACACATCACGGCCCTGAGGGAGGCCGACCTCGCGCACAGCCAACGCGCCCGCGCCCAAGTGATCCACACGCTCCCCCCGTTGGGCACCGCGCTCCTCCACGGCGAGCTCCCTCCCCACCCGGTGTCCGACTGAAGCAGCGGGCTGCGTGACGCCTGCTGCCGGCCGGGCCGGCGGCACGTCGTCAGCGGCGGACGACGAGTACCGCTGCGGTGTCGTCGTCGAAGCCGTGGCCGCTGTAGCGGACGAGGTCCTCACGCAGAAGGGTGATCATCCGGTCCGCGGGTTCCCTGATCCAGCCGCGCATCCGGTCCTCCAGAGGGTAGAAGGCCCCGGTGTGATCACGGGTCTCGCTCACGCCGTCCGTGAACATCAAGAGCCGGTCCCCTGGCTCGAAGCACAGTTCCTGGACGTCGTATTCGTTCCCAAGCCCGAGTCCGGAGAGGTTGACGGGGAGCGACGGGGAGGGCAGCTCGGCCGTGGTCAGGACATCCTGATGCTGGATGACGGGTGCCGGATGCCCACAGCTGAGGATCCGGACGACCGGTTCGTCGTGGGGGATCTCGGCGAGCAGCACGGTCGCGAACCGGCTGGCCACGTCCGAGTCCTGAGTCCGCTCCGCGTAGCGGGCCATGCTGAATTCCAGCCGTTCGGCCACAGCGGCGAGGTCGGGGGCCGTATAGGCGGACTCGCGGAACGAGCCGAGGAGGATGGACGCCGTCTCCAGCGCGCCAAGGCCTTTGCCCTGGACGTCTCCCAGCATGATCCGTACCGCGCCGCGCACTTCGAGAGCTTTGTAGAAGTCCCCGCCGACGTGTGCTCCCGCCGCTGACGCCTCGTAGAGGAGGTGGAGGTCGACGGGTCCCAGGTGTGACGGCATCGGGCGCTGCAGGGCCGTCTGCGCGGCTTCGGCGACGGAGTGCATCTGGCGGAGCTCCATCTCCCGGTTCCGCCGGAGACGGCTCGACCATACGGCGGCAACCGTCACGGCCAGGAGCACCGTCAGGTTGATCAGCACGCCGGGCACGTCCTCGGCCCGCCGTGCGGCCAGTCCCGCCGAGGCCACCATGGACAGCAGTCCGACGACCACGGTGCCACGGCTTCCCCAGGTCACGGCCGCCAGTGCCGGAGCCGCGAAGAGCACACGGTCGAAGGGTTCACGGTCGGAAGTGAGCACATCGGCCACGACGGACAGGGCGATCACCAGGAACGGAAGAAGACGGCCGACGATGTATCCGGCATCCGCCTTCCACGACAGATCGTCTTGGACAGTGCTGTGGTCACGCATCTGTTCATGCATGGACCGTTCCGCGCAAAAGGCGTCTGGGGACTACGCCGTTCGGTGGCGGGCGGCACAGCGGCGTCACCCGTTCCGACGGGTGGCGAGGCGCGGCTGACCGTGCCGGCGGATCGTCGACGCCCTCGCCGCGTGGACCACCCCGAGCCGGCCGCCGTCAGCAACCTCCCGCGACCCCGCAAACGAACAGAACGCTCCATGAACCAGGTGTGTCGGGCCTCACCCTCCTGTGTTTCCGCCGGCCGACGGGACCATACTGGAGCTGCCCGCGACCCCCTGACAGAACGACTCCATGCCGAAGACCAGTACCTCCTCGACCACCGCCCCCGCCACGACGTGGCTCGGGCACGGGCGCCACCTCGGGCCGACGCCCGAGCAGGACGTCCGGCGCAACCTCATCGCGCTCAAGGCCGCCGGGGTCATAGACGACTTTCTCGACCTCGCTCCCGCCGATGCCGCTGACGCCTTCACGGCCGGGGCGGGCGTCGGCGGCCTCCCCCACCCACCCGGCACGGACGAGAGCGCCGCCCCGCCGGACCCCGCCGCACGCCGCCTCTTCGAGGCCCGCTGGCGCGTGGACGGCGAGGTGACCGTGCGCGCCCAGCTGACCTGCTTCGACTCCCACGGCAGTCAACGTGACGGCGAGGCGGTCGGATGGGTGTTGGCCGCGAAGGCGGAACGGACCTGGGACCAGCGGTGGCCCTCCCCCGCGACGATGTTCTGGCCCGACAGCGACCGCGTCGACTGGGACCACGACACCGTCCCCGGTCTGCGGCTGCGGACCAGCAATCGGCTGCCGGACGACGACAAGGAGATGCGCCGTCTCCTCAAGGACTGCAGCCGCGTCAGCTGGAACATCCACATCGTCGTCCACGAGGCGATGACCCCCGACGCGCCCGGCCGCCGGCCCCTGACACCCTTCCTGCCGCCGAGCCTGCGCCATCGGGTGGTGGAGCACCGGGCCTCGCCGGAACAGTTCCAGATCGTCAACTGGGCGATGAGGGACCTGCACGTACGGGTGCCACGCGGCGGGGCGGTGGTCCTGCCCACGGCGTCGGCGGGCCCGGAGTACGACGCGGAACGCTTCGCCGTCCGCAGTGTCTTCCTGGACGGCTCGGAGCCGACGGAACTCGTCGACAAGGTCACCGCCTTCGCCGAGCTGCCGCGGACCTTGACCACCGAGGCCGAACAGGCCCTCGACAGCCTGCGCCACCGGTGGCACCTGCTCACCATGGAGGAGGAGTTGGCCCACACCCGCCGGCTCGTCACCAAGTACGCGGAGGCGCTCGAGGCCATGACCAGGTCCCGGGACCTGTACCGGGAAGCAGCCGAACTCGCGCAGGCCGCGCTGGCCGAGGCGACGGGCTCCGACAACGTGCCGCGCCCGGCCCCGGGCGACACGGCCGCCAAGCCCGCAGGCTCCCCGCGAAGTGCCCTGATCAAGGCACTGGGGCGCTTCAAGGACACGTCGAGGCAGCACCCTCAGAAGTAGCGGGTGCGCCCTCGGAAACAGCAGACCCCCTCGCCGCCGGCAACCGGACGCGAGGGGTTCCCCGTTCGATACGGGCCTGCTGCGCTTGATGGACAGCGTCTTCCACACGAGTGCGGCGATGCCGACGGCCCTGCCGTTCCTGATCCGTCTCGCAGCCGACCCGGGCATCCCGTGCGGGACGGCCTGCTCGGCCTCGTGGTCGTCGCCGCGGATCTCTCTCAGCCCGTCGACGCGGACGACGAACGCGCGGTGCTGCTCCTCGGCAAGGACGAGGACCACCCGGAACGCGAACAGTGCAGGGCCGTGTTCCTCCACCACGCGCCCCTGCTGCGTGAGCTGTTGGACGACGAGACCTTGCGCCCGGACTGATCAGTGCGGACGACCGCGAGTGCCTGCTGAACGCTGCGGCACCGCGCTGATCCCAGCCGCGGCCGGCCACCGGAGTGGCCAAGTCCGACGTACGGGACGCCTTCCGGCCCGTCGTCGGACGATGACCGCGGCCGGGCCGCTCCCGGAGGAACGCTGTCCTCCGTGCACGTCCTCTCCCATACTGGGCCGAGGGCAGGGGGGACATGACAGCGGAGACGGAGACCGAGCCACAGGCGCCCGCTCCTCGGCGCCGCGAACTGGACGCGCTGCGCGCCCTGATCGTTCTCGGCCTGGTCTTCTTCCATGCCGCCCTCGTCTTCGCGCCGGACGACGACTTCTACGTCAAGAACGCGGAGACGGCCGACGCCGTCACGGTGCTCGCGGGGTTCGGCGTTGTGTGGGCGATGCCCATGCTGTTCCTCGTGGCCGGCCTCGGCACCCGGCATTCGATGCGCCGCCGCGGCCCGGGCAGGTTCGCCCGCGAACGCCTGCTGCGCCTCGGTGTCCCGCTGGTCCTCGCCTCCCTCGTCCTCAACCCCCTCCCGCAGTGGCTGCGGCTGCGGGCGGCGGACCCCGGCTACCACGAGTCGTACTGGCGTTTCTGGCCCCGTTTCCTCACCGTCCACCCGGATCCCGGTGACTTCCCGTTCGTCCTCGACGGCCGCTACTTCGAGACCGGGCACCTGTGGTTCGTCGTACTCCTCCTCGCCTTCTGCCTGCTCCTCGTGCCGATCGCGGGCGTGGTCGCGGTAGCCGGCGGGCGCGCGGCGGCGGCGATGACCCGTCGGCCCGTGCTGCTCCTGCTGCCCGCGCTGCCACTGGCCCTGCTCAACGCGCTGCTGGGCATGGAGGAGGACTACGCGGGCTGGAACCGCTGGGCCTACCTGCTGTTCTTCCTCTGCGGCTACGCCCTGGCCGACGATGCCCGGTTCCGCGCCGCCCTGCGCCGCCTCGCCGTACCGGTCGGCCTGCTCGGGCTCGCCCTGTTCGCCGCGTCCGCGCCCGGATTCGTGGCGGGGGACGATCCGTTCACCGCCTGGAGCCCGCTCGCGCTGGCCACCCGGGCGCTGTTCGGGGCGGCAGGGTGGTGCTGGGTCGTGGCGATCCTGGGACTGCTGGACAGGCCGCGCGAAGGGGGCCTCTCCTCGGGCAGGGGCGGACGGGTGTGGGGGTATCTCGCGCTCGCCGCACTGCCGTTGTACGTGTTGCACCAGCCGGTCGTGGTCGCCTTCGCATACGCGGTGGTCGGATGGCCCGCGCCGATGCTGGTCAAGTACGCGGTGATCGTGGCGGGTTCACTGGCGGTGATCCTCGTCGTGTACGAGTACGCGGTGCGCAGGACCCGGGTGACGCGGTTCTTGTTCGGCATGCGCCCCGGGAACGCATCCGGCGGGACCGGGATCACGTCTCGGTGAGCTCCGCGAGCGCGATGTTCGGCCGGAGGACATCCGCCCCGGGGCCCCCACGGAACCCACCCCCGGCTGCGCCGTTCGGGCCGCGGCTGCGCCCGCCCTGGCGTGTGCGCTCGCGGGCACGTCCGAGAGGGCGAAGCATGTGCCGGACGAGCGCCTTGCGGACCGGGCGGACCACGGGAAGGGAACACGCGGTGATCGACGAAGCTGTCGTCCACGAACTGTTGGATGCGACCGATGACGACGCTGCCCTGGTGCTGCTGGAAGGGACGGCGCAGGTGGTCGACCGGACCGCCCTCGGCAGCGACGCGTTTCGCGGCGCGGCGGTGCTCCTGTCGCGCGCGGAGCTCGTGGACCGGCTGGGCACCTCGTCCCCTACCCAGGAAGACGTGGCGCGCGTCGCAGCATCATTGCGCGACGCCGTCGGCAAACTCGGCGCCTGAGAACACTCACCGCACCGCGACCTCCGTGCGGGGCGAAGCCCCGGGCGCCGCGTGAACCGGGCGGGTGCGGCTTCGGCCGGCGCTGCGGCAAAAGCCCCGGTGACGCGTCGTGCCTGTGGG
>NZ_JBSGZJ010000369.1:0-7175 GCF_053610925.1 Streptomyces sp. NPDC054847
GTACGGGGCGAGGTCCGCCCCGTACGGCTTCCTCGCGCCGGCCGTCGTCCTGTTCGCCCTGTTCTTCGCGCTGCCCATCGGCTACGCCCTGTGGCTCAGCCTCCACAAGGTCGACGTCCAGGGGCTGGGCCTCGGCAAGAACGCCCGGACCGAGGTCTGGGCCGGCGTCGAGAACTACACCGCCGCGCTCACCGACTCCGAACTCGGCCACGGCGCCCTGCGTGTCCTCGGCTACGGAGCGATCGTCGTGCCCGTCATGCTGGGCCTCGCCCTGCTGTTCGCGCTGCTGCTGGACACCGAACGGGTCCGGGCACGCGCCTTCTCCCGGCTCACGATCTTCCTGCCGTACGCCGTCCCCGGGGTGATCGCCGCCCTCCTGTGGGGCTTCCTCTACCTGCCGGACGTCAGCCCCTTCCACCACGTCCTCGGCCGGCTGGGACTGCCGCGGCCCGACCTCCTCGACGGCGGGCCGCTGTTCCTGGCGCTGGCGAACATCGCCGTCTGGGGCGGCACCGGATTCAACATGATCGTGATCTACACCTCGCTGCGGTCCATCCCCGCCGAGGTGTACGAGGCGGCGAAGCTGGACGGCGCCACACCGCTGCAGATCGCCCTGCGGATCAAGATCCCGATGGTGGTGCCCTCGCTGGTGCTGACCTTCTTCTTCTCGGTCATCGCCACCCTCCAGGTCTTCAGCGAGCCGACCACTCTCAAACCGCTGACCAACGGCATCTCCACCACCTGGAGCCCGCTGATGAAGGTGTACAACGACGCCTTCGTGGCCGGGAACGTGTACGCGGCCTCCGCCACCGCCGTGGTCCTGGCCGCAGCCACCTTCGCCCTGTCCTTCGCCCTGCTCAGGACCTCCAACTCCCGTGCCAAGCAACAAGGATCCCGATGAGCACGTCCACGATTCCCGTCCGGCGCCGACGGGCCGCCCCGGCCGCCGGCACCACCCCGGGCACCTTCCAGGGACCACCGCCGGGGCGCCGCGCCGCCCTGCTGCCCACCGCCGCGCTGCTGCTCGGCGCGCTGTACTGCCTGCTCCCCGTCGCCTGGGTCCTGGTCGCCTCGACCAAGTCGGGCACGGAACTGTTCTCCACCTTCACCTTCCTCCCCGGCAGCGGCCTCGGCGACAACCTCGCCGACCTCGGCGCCTACCGCGACGGCATCTACTGGCGGTGGATGGGCAACTCCGCCCTCTACGCCGGCCTGGGCGCCGTGGTGTCCACGACGGTCTCCGCCGTCTCCGGCTACGCGCTCGCGATCTACCGCTTCCGCGGCCGTGAGGCGATCTTCAACGTGCTGCTCGCCGGCGTGCTGATGCCGCCGGTCATCCTCGCCGTCCCCCAGTACCTGCTGATGGCGAAGGCCGACATGACGGACTCCTATCTGTCCGTGCTGCTGCCGCTGGTCCTCTCCCCGTACGGCGTCTACCTCGGCCGCATCTACGCACAGGCAGCCATCCCCATAGAGCTCGTCGAGGCGGGCCGGATGGACGGCGCGGGCGAGTGGCGCATCTTCCTGCGGGTCGGCGTCCCGATGATGTCGCCGGGCCTGGTGACGATCTTCCTCTTCCAGTTCGTGGCGATCTGGAACAACTTCCTGCTGCCGTACATCATGCTCAGCGACGACGCCAAGTTCCCCATGACGGTCGGGCTCTTCACGCTCCTCGCGCAGGGGTCCAGCACGCCCGCCCTCTACACGCTGGTCATCACCGGCGCCCTGCTCGCCATCATCCCGCTGATCGCCCTCTTCCTGGTCGTCCAGCGGTTCTGGAGTCTCGACCTGCTGTCCGGGGCCGTAAAGTCATGATGTCAGGGGAACGAGGGGACACAGCATGAACCGCGGCCCGGACGGCAAGCGCCGATCGGTGACGATCCACGATGTCGCGCGTGAGGCGGGAGTCTCCCGCGGGACCGTCTCACGTGTCCTCAACGGAGGTCACTACGTCAGCCCGGCGGCGCAGACGGCCGTCAACAACGCGATCCGCAGGACGGGTTACGTCGTCAACCGGCACGCCCGCTCGCTGATCACCGGAAGGTCCGACTCGGTCGCGTTCCTGCTGACCGAGCCGCAGGAGCGCTTCTTCGAGGACCCCAACTTCAATGTGCTGCTGCGTTCCTGCACCCAGGCGCTCGCCGCTCAGGACATCCCGCTGCTGCTGATGATCGCCGGCAGCGAGGACGAACGCCGGCGCAATCTGCGGTACATCCAGGCCGGGCACGTGGACGGCGTCCTGCTCGTCTCCAGCCACTCCGGCGACCCGGTGGCCGGCGAACTCCAGGCGGCCGGCGTGCCGGTGGTCGCCTGCGGCAAGCCCCTCGGGCAGCAGGCCAGGATCGGTTACGTGGCGGCGGACGACCGGGAGGGCGCCCGCGACATGGTGCGCTACCTGCACGCGTCGGGCCGCCGCCGGATCGCCACGGTGTCCGGCCCGCCGGACACCCCCGGCGGTGTCGAACGTCTCGCCGGCTACCGGGAGACGCTGGCCGAGTGCGGGCTGCCCGCCGACGACCTGCTGATCGCCACGGGCGACTACAGCAGGGCCAGCGGCGAGCAGGCCGCGGAACTGCTTCTCCGGCGGGCCCCGGACCTCGACGCCGTCTTCGTGGCGTCGGACCTGATGGCCCAGGGCGTTCTCGACGCCCTGGCGAGGGCCGGGCGCAGAGTGCCGGAGGACGTCGCCGTGGGCGGCTTCGACGACTCGCCCGCCGCGCTGTCGACCCGGCCCCGGCTCACCACGATCCGGCAGCCGTGGGACCGGATCAGCAAGGAGATGGTGCGGATGCTGCTGGCCCGGATCGGCGGGGAGGAACCGGCCGCGCTCATCCTGCCGACGGAACTCGTACGCCGGGACTCCGCCTGACCTGCCCCGGCTCCCCGTGCCACCGCGCGTCCCGCCTCCCCGTGCCGCCGCGCGTCCCGCCTCCCGTGTCGCGCGCCGGTGCGCAGGGCACCCGGGAGGAAACGGCCGCACGGCACGGCGCGCCGGTACGGGGCCTGCGGGAATGTCCGGGAGGGTTTCGCCATGGTGGACGTCAACGGATTCACTGACCTGCTGGACCCTCCCGTGTACCTCGTCACGGCGGCCGCGGACGGGCGGCGGGCCGGCTGCCTGGTCGGGTTCGCCTCCCAGTCCTCGCTGAACCCGGTGCGGTTCGTGGTGTGGCTGTCCAAGGTGAACCACACCTACCGCGTGGCGTGCCGGGCCACGTACCTGGGCGTGCATCTGCTCGGCCGGGAACAGCACGGGCTGGCCCGGCTGTTCGGCGGCGAGAGCGGCGATCGCGTCGACAAGTTCGAACCGACACAGTGGGAGCCCGGGGCGCACGGCGTTCCCGTGCTGGCGGACGCCTGCGCCTGGTTCATCGGCAGGGTCGAGGAGCGGGCCGACTGGGGGGACCATGTGGGGTTCTGCCTCACCCCCGTCGACACGTCGGCGGAACCGCTGCCGCGGGGCGCGGTACTGCGCCTGAGCGATGTCCTCGATCTGAGCCCCGGGCACCCGGCGCCCTGATCACGGCGGCACCGCCGCCGTGATCAGGTGAGGCCGCGCCCCGGCCACCGGGGCACCGCCTCGCCTCATGGCACGGTGCTGTACGGAAGCTGCCCGTCGACCTCCATCGGAACGAAGGGCCGCACGAAGTCCGACTCCGCGCCGACCGCGCCGTAGCTGCTCTCGGGGAACTCGGTCCACACCCCGGGCAGCCCGCTCAGCGGCTCCGACACGACAAGACGGGTGTCCTCGGAGAGTCCTCTCAGGAACTTCATGTCGGGGTGCAGCGCGCGCAGGGTCTCGACCTCGGCGCTGTAGTACAGAGAGCGTGAGCGGCGCTCGCTGGAGTAGCGGAAGGCCCACAGCCGCTCCCCGTCGGCCACCGCGACGGTCATCTGGAGCGGGAAGTCCACGCCGTGCCGGCGGCCCAGGGACTCCACATGGCCCGCCATGCGGGCGACGGCCGTCGGCGGGTCCTGGTCCAGGCCGAAGGTGAGCGCCAGGAAGAACATCACCTCGGAGTCCGTCGAGCCCTCGATGTCAGCGAACAGCGACGGGTCGATGACCATGCAAAGGTCCCTGCGCAGCCGGTGGAAGTCGGCGATGGCGCCGTTGTGCATCCACAGCCACCGCCCGTGCCGGAACGGATGGCAGTTCGTCTGCTGGATGGCCGAACCGGTCGAGGCGCGGATGTGGGCGAAGAAGAGGTGGGAGCGGATGTGCGCCGAGATCTCCCGCAGATTGCGGTTGTTCCACGCCGGTCCGGTGTCCCGGATCACCGCCGGAGTGCCGCCGTCGGGCGTGTACCAGCCGATGCCGAAACCGTCGCCGTTCGTCGTCTCGACCCCCATGCGGGAGTGCAGGCTCTGGTCGATCAGTGAGTGTGCGGGGCGGTAGAGCAGCGAGTCGAGGAGCACCGGCGTTCCCGTATAGGCCACCCATCGGCACATCTGGACCCTCTCCCCTGCTCGAGGCACGTGGGCCCTTCCATCATCACGCGTCGATATCGTTGATCGCCACGCGGGACGGAAGCGGGACGGCGCCTGACACGTGGTGGGAGCGTGGTGGGCTCGTGTGTGCCGGCGGGCAGGGTCGGCTTGACCCGTCAACCTGGGCGCCGCGGTGATCTCGGCCTCTCACCGCCCGCGGTCCGCCCGGCGGTGTTGACCAGGCTCACGGTCGCCCCCTCCGTGCACGGCATGACCCGACCGCCCGCGGTCCCGTACGGGGGACGGGGACCGTGGACGGCCGGACCGGTCGGGGACACGGGCCGATGGGCAGGGAAACGGTGCGGCCCGGCCCGTTTCAGAGGGTGGTCTCGCCGGCGAGGCCGAAGAACTCGTGCCACTTGCGGCCGTCGACGAATCCGGACGCGCCGTCGGACACCGACACGTACACATCGGCCTCGGAGGTGTGCGTGAAGGTGACGATGTCGTCCTTGCCGTCGCCGTTGTAGTCGCCCACGTACGGGAACTCGCCGTCCGGGGCGAAGAAGTCGTTCCACTTCTGTCCGCCACCGAAAGCGGCGCCGTCGGAGAGCGCCACGTAGACGTCCGAGGCCTCACCGCCGGTGAAGGTCACGATGTCGTCCCTGCCGTCGCCGTCCACGTCACCGACGCGTGGGCGCTCGCCCTCGGGGGCGAAATGGTCGTGTGCCTTGCGCGGGGCGCCGAACCGGCCGCCCTCGTTGAGGGCCACGTACACATCGGCCTCCGCGCCCTGGATGAAGGAGATCAGGTCGTCCCGGCCGTCACCGTCGACATCACCGACCGCCGGGAAGCTGCCCCAGGCGGCGAAGTCGTCGTGCCACTTCTGCCCGGTACCGAACGAGCCGCCGCCCGAGAGCGCGACGTATACGTCCGCCGCGTCGTCGTGGGTGAAGGTCACGATGTCGTCCTTGCCGTCACCGTCGAAGTCGCCGACGGCCGGCACCTCACGCCCCGGCGCGAAGTGGTCGTGCCACTTCTGCCCGGTGCCGAACGCGTTGCCGTCGGACGGCGCGACGTACACATCGGCCTTGGTCCCGTGGGTGAAGGTGACGACGTCGTCCTTGCCGTCCCCGGTGAAGTCGCCGGACAGCGGCGTCTCCCCACCGGGTGCGAAATGGTCGCTCCACTTCACCGATCGGCCGGAGAAGGCGGTGCCGGTGGACTTGGCGGCGTACACGTCCGCCGAGTCGTCCTGCGTGAACGTGGCGATGTCGTCCTTGCCGTCACCGTCGAAGTCGGCCGGGGAACCGCCGAACACACCTCCGCCGGTGAGCCGCACCCGCATCAGATAGACGTTGTACGGATCCCACTGGGACATCGTGAAGTACAGGTACGGGCTGTTGGAGTCGGCCGACCAGGGATGGATGAACGCCCCGTACAGCTTGGGGAAGTCGGCGCCCGCGGCGACCACGTGCTTGCCGCTCCACGGACCCGTGGGCGTCGGCGATGTGCGCATCACGACGGACGCCATGTGCTCGTCGAGATACATCATCACGAACCTGCCCAGGTACCGGCTGTACTGCACCGACACCTCGCTGACCGGCGCCCCGGCGACGGCAGCCGCCGCGTTCTGGTCCGCGCCCCACGCACTGCCGTCCCAGTAGCGGTACTCGCCGGGCTCCAGCAGCTTCCCCTCGGGGACCCGCGCGAGATGCACACCGCCGAACCGGCCGTTCGGCGTGCCGTACATGTAGACGTGGCCGCCCTGCCGGACCATGGCCGCCATCTGGAACTTGTTGTCCCAGGCTGGGGTGTTCTGCCAGCGGGCGTCGGCGTCCCTGATCCAGTTCTCGCCGTTGTCGTCGGACCAGGCGATCCCGGAGTAGTTGGTGAACCACTCGCCGGCGCCGCCCCAGTGGTTCACCGACATGTAGTGCATGTACTGCCGGCCGCCCACCGAGATGCCGGCCGTGGGGATCGTGGTCAGCTCGTCGTTGTTGACGCGCTTGCAAGGCAGCAGTTGCTTCGCGTGGTTCGCACGGTCGCTGGGCATGCTGGACAGGCTCATGCCGTCGGCGAGGTCACGGTCGCCGCTGCGACCGAGCACGTTGCAGCGCCAGTCCATGGTGGCCTGGTCGCCGACCGCGGCGCCGGGGCCGGTCCAGCCGTTGCCGTAAGTGTCGCCGAAGGCCGTCAGGATCTCGCCCGCACCGTTGTCCCACATGATGCCGAGGTCGGTGGCCTTGACCTGCCAACGGGCGTCGGTGGCACTGGTGGAACCGGGGCCGGTCACCTTGGCGACGCGCTCCGCCCGCGACAGCACGCCGGCCGTGCCGACGGCCGCGGCGCTCGCCCCGGCCCCGGCCCCGGCCGGCGCGTGTGACGCGGTGTCCTGGCCCGCGCCGGTCGGGGCGGCGACGGTGGCCGTGGCGGCGCCGGCCGTGCCGGTGAGCAGGGAGGCGACGACGAGCGAGGCCAGCGACAGGGCGGCCGGGAGCAGCTTCCCGGGATTGCGTTTCACTGCGCACTCCTTTCCTTCTCCGTGTCTGGATGGAATTCCGGGGGCATCAAAGGGTGGTTTCGCCGGGCAGGCCGAAGTGGTCGTGCCATTTGGCACCCTGGACGAAACCGTCACTGCCGTTGGAAAGCGCTACATACACATCCGCCTCGGGCGTACGCGTGAACGTGACGATGTCGTCCCTGCCGTCACCGTCGAAGTCACCCACATACGGGAACTCCCCCGCCGG
>NZ_JBSGZJ010000370.1:0-7168 GCF_053610925.1 Streptomyces sp. NPDC054847
GCCGTGGGGCGTCCCGGGCACCGGCCCGTCAGGTCTGGGCGGCCGGTCGGCCGCCGCGCGGGTCCCGTCAGTAGGGGCCGTTCACGTTGTCGATCGAGCCGTACCGGTCGGCGGCGTAGTTGCACGCGGCGGTGATGTTGGCGACCGGGTCGTACAGGTCGAAGGACGTGCCCTCGACGTGGTAGGCGTCGAAGGTGGGCTGGATGACCTGGAGCAGGCCCTTGGAGGGCGTGCCGTTGACGGCGTTGATGTCCCAGTTGTTGATGGCCAGCGGGTTGCCGGAGGACTCACGCATGATGTTGCGGTGGATGCCTTCGTAGCTTCCCGGGATGCCGTGCTGGGCCATGATGTCCAGCGACTCGCGGATCCAGCCGTCGAGGTTGTTGGCGTAGGCCGGCTTCGCGGGGGCCGCGGCGGCCTGGACCGCCGGGGCGCTCGTGCGCTCGGAGCGGTCCGCGCGGGCGGTGTCGGCGGCGCGCTCGGACGTCTCGGCCTCTTCCGTGGCCTTCGGAGCGGCCTTCTCCTTGGCCTGCGGCTTCGCCTTCGGCTCGGCCTCGGCCTCGGCCTTGGCGCCGATCGTCAGCTGGAGACCGGGGTGAATCAGCGCCGGGTCCGCTCCGACGGCCTTCCGGTTGTCCTTGTAGAGCTGCTTCCAGCCGCCGTTCAGGGAATGCTCTTCGGCGATCTTGTAAAGCGAGTCACCGGCGACCACGGAATACGTGACGGTGCCGGCCTTCTGCGCGACGGCCTGCGCGGCCGCGGCGAAGGTCGTGGCGGGAGCGACGGTCCGCTCCACCGCGGCGGGCGCCGCCGCGGGTGCCGCCTGAGCAGCGGTGCCGCCGATGAGCGGCAGGGCGAGCGCGGCGCCGCCCGTGCCGGCTGCGACGAATCCACGGGTCAGCGAACGGGACTTGGGACGACGGTGCTTACCCTTTGCGGGCATGGCGAATTCCTCTCCGTCGCCTGCGAGGTGAGCTGTCGGGTTCGGGCTGGAGATGCCCGGCCGCAGGTGAATGCGGCTTAACCCCGAGCCGTTCCGGATTCCGGTACGGCGACTTACCTGGTTCCCCCGCTCCTGCCGTACGTGAAGTGAGTGCGGTTGCGGATTCCGGACGGCGGCAGGATTCGGCGGTCCACCCGGATTGACGGTGACCGTAAGCGAGAGCGTCCCCGGGAAACAAGTGCCGAATTCCACATCACAATCCGAATGGGGCTTCCTCGCGCGGATTTTCAATTTGTCAGTTCCGCGTCAAAGAACTCAAAGCCCTTACCGGGAAAGGGAAGCACCTCTTCCGGCATCCTCGCCACGGTGACCGGCCGGGTGACCGACATCACGGGCTCCCTGTGCAACCGTCCCCGACCGCCATAGCGTCGCAAGAACGCCAACTCGCAACAATAATGCCTAATTAGACTTAACGAGCAAGACGGTAAAACAAGCCATATAGGACATCCGCTGCCGAACGCGCCCTCCAGAAGGGGCCGATCGGCCACGGGTCCCTGCCGCCACATCCGCCGGCCGGGACCCGGACCTCGCGTCCTCAGCCCCCTGTGGCGCAGGTCTCACCGCCCGAGGTGAAGGAGGCCGGAGCGGTGTTGCGGCCCGACCAGCTGCCGGTGAATCCGAAGGACACCGACGCGCCCGCGGCCACCTTGCCGTTCCAGGAGACGTTCTCGGCCGTCACCTCGGCGCCGCTCTGGCGGTGGGCGGCGTTCCACATCTGGCCGACCGTCTGCCCGTCGGGGAAGCTCCACCGCAGCTGCCAGCCGTCCAGGGCGGCGCTGCCCGAATTGGTCAGCGTGACATCGGCCTGGAAGCCGCCGGACCACTGGTTGGTGATCTTGTAGGCGACCGAGCATCGCGCGTTGCCCGGCGGGTCCGGGTCGGGGTCGGGCCCCGGACCGGGGTCGGTGCCGCCACCGTCCGACGACTCGCCGTACTGGATGCCACGCCCGTTGGTCGACACATACACCCGCCCGTAGACCCGCGGGTCGCCGGTGATCGAGGCGCCGGTCCAGCCCCACTGGTGCGCGTCGTCGTTGATCCGCGTCCAGTCGGCGCCGCCGTTCGTGGACCGGAAGATGCCGCGCACCCCGCCGATCTTCGCGCTGACGAAGATCGTCTGGTACGAGGCGCCGGGAGCCGCCTTGCCGAAGCCCACGGCGTCCGCCTGCTCGCCCCCCTCGACCTTCCGGAAGGTCACGCCCGAGTCGGTCGAGTGCCACAGTCCGTACGTCCCTGAGGCCGTGCCGCCCGCGAGCCACACGTCGCCCTCCACGCCGGGCACGGCCTTGAAGCGGACGTTGCCCTCCTGCGGCAGACCGCTCGAGGCCCTCGCGGTGAACGTGGCGCCGCCGTCCTGCGACACGTAGAAGGTGCCGGCCTTGTACCCGTAGAACTTCTTCGGGTTCCTACGGTCCGACTCCACCGTCGCGCCGGCGGGGATCCCGGTGGACGCCTTCCACGAGCTGCCGTACCCGGTGGTGTGGTGCACGCCGGTGCCGTCCGGGCTCCAGACGAAGCCTCTGCCGTCCGCGGCGGCGGCGACCGTTCCTCCGCCCGTCACGCCGGCAGGCTGCGAGGCCTGGAACCAGTTGGCCCCGTTGTCCGTGGAGAAGCCGATGTGCGGGGCGGCGTCGGCGTTTCCGACCCGTACGACCGTGGCGGGCGCCGCCTCCGCGAAGTCCAGGCTCGTGGTCGACGAGAGGTTCGGGGAGGTGAACATCAGAGGCGGCACGGCGTCGAGGTCGGTGTGCCGGAAGCCGCCGATGTCACCGAGGGCGCTCAGCAGCGGCGCGCCCGACGGCGGGCTCACCAGGTCGTTGACGGCCGTCTCCTCGAGCCCCTTCACCATGGGCGTGATGGTGATCCGTCCGCCGGAGTCCCAGGTCCGCAGGTTCTCCGTGCCGTAGATCGTGGCTCCCGTGCCGTACATCATCCGGTCCGAGTCGAACGGGTCGATCTCCAGGGCCTCCGTCATCCAGCCCAGCTTGGGCGTGACCTCGGGAGGGGAGGGGGTCGCGCCCCAGGAGAGCCAGGGCACGGACGAGATGTCCTGCGTGTAGCGGAAGGAGCGGTCGGGGTAGCTGGTGTAGTCCCAGGCCCTGGTCCAGGTCTCACCGCTGTCCGTGGAACGGAAGATCTGCGTGTCGGGCCACCAGGAGCTGTAGGCCGTGGCCATCAGGGTGCCGGGCCGCTGCCGGTCGACGCTCAGCCCGCTGAAGCCGGAGTAGGTGTCGGCCTCGGCGGTCGGGCTGGTGTCCTTCCACTCGCCGGTCGCCGTGTCGTAGCGCGCGATGCGGCCCTTGGCCCCGTCGTACGGGCCGCCGGTGTCGCTCAGGGTCAGATGGAGATGGCCGGTGGCGGAATCGAGGACGCCCTTGTGGGCCAGATAACCCGTCGGCTGTCCGGGGATCCGCGACCAGGTGGCACCGCCGTCCGTCGAGCGGTAGACGGTGTTCTCCTTGTCGGCGACTCCGACGTAGATGATCTGCGTGGCGCTGCCCGCGCTGCCGGAGCGCTCGTCGAAGGTCACCCACACGACGCCCTGGTTGTCGTTCGCGTAGCCGCTGGTGTCGGTGGGGTCCTGGGCGTAGTTGCCGGGGTTCGGGAAGGCGGTCACCTTCGACCAGGTCGCTCCCGAGTCGGTGGACCGCCAGAGCCCGTGGCCGCTGGGAGCGCCGAGGTAGAGCACCGAGTTCTTGTTGGGGTCCACCGCGAGCCGCTCGCCCATGCCGCGGCCGGGCATGTTGCCGCCGAGCTTGAAGGGCAGGGTGGTGGCCTGCCAGCCGGCGCCCCGGTCGGAGGAGCGCAGGACGGCCCCGTTGGTGGGGTCCCAGCTGTTGGTGTACGTGCCCACGGCGGCGTAAACCTTGTCCGGGTCCACCGTGTCGGAGGCGAGGCTCACGACCCCGGTCCAGCCCCATCGGTCCCAGTCGACCCAGTCGAGCAACGGGGTCCACTCCTTGCCCGCCTCGTTCCAGCGGTAGGCGCCGCCGATGTCGGTGCGGGCGTACGCGAGGTCCTTCTCGGAGCGGTTGAAGACGATGCCCGGCACGAAGCCGCCGCCGTCGATGCGTACGTTCTTCCAGGTGTAGGTGTCCGCGGCCGTCGACACATCGGATGGTTCGGCGGCTGAGGTGGCTTCGCCCGAGCGTGCGGCGGCCGGGCTGCTGGCGGTGAACAGCCCGGCCGTCAGGGCGAACGCCGCCAGTAAGGCAGCGAGTGGTCTGGCGCTTCTGCGCACGGAAACGTCCTCTCCGAGCAGGACCGCCGAGGGTGGCGGTACGAGTGGTATACGGAGGTGGGAGCGCTCCCAATGCGGACGATGGTAGCGGCGCGAGCCCGGCGGGAGAAGAGTGGTGCAGCGGACTCATCCGATGACTGGCGTTTCATGGACCGCCGTCGTTCATTCCACGGGCCAGGTGTGTGCCGGCGCGTTCAGATGCATGTAGTCGAGGTACTGCCGCGTCATCAGCCGCAGCGCCTCATGGTGGTCGACCCGGGACGTGGAGTCGATGTGGTGGTACATCTCCGCCTGCCACACGGCGCCGTTGCGGCCGGTGACACAGCGCTGCTCGATGATGCCGAGCAGCGGCTCCCGCCACGCCGCGTCCATGCCGGAGAGCTCCAGCCCCCGGTGGGCCATGGGCAGCAGCCGCCGCAGCACCAGCTCGGCGGCGGGGACCTCGCCCATCCCCGGCCAGTACAGGCCCGCGTCGATGCCGTACCGGGCCGCCGTGTGCAGATTGTCCTCCGCGGCCTGGAACGACATGCGGGACCACACGGGCCGTTCCTCGTCGACCAGCGCGCGGGTCAGCCCGTAGTAGAACGCTCCGTTGGCGAGGACGTCGGCGACGGTGGGGCCGGCCGGCAGGACCCGGTTCTCGACCCGCAGATGGGGCTTGCCGTGGGCCACGGCGTAGATCGGACGGTTCCAGCGGTAGATGGTGCCGTTGTGCAGGGTGAGCTCGGGCAGCTCGGGGACGTCGCCGCCGTCGAGCGTCGCGCGCGGATCCTCCTCGTCGCACAGGGGCAGCAGCGCGGGGAAGTAGCGCACGTTCTCCTCGAAGAGGTCGAAGACGCTGGTGATCCACCGCTCGCCGAACCACACCCGCGGCCGGACCCCCTGCACCTTGATCTCCTCCGGGCGGGTGTCGGTGGCCTGCTCGAACAGCGGGATACGGGTCTCCCGCCACAGCTCCTTGCCGAACAGGAACGGCGAGTTCGCCGCCAGTGCGACCTGCACCCCGGCGACGGCCTGCGCGGCGTTCCAGTAGGCGGCGAACTCTCCCGGCGAGACCTGGAGGTGGAACTGCGTGCTCGTGCAGGCGGCCTCCGGTGTGATGGTGTCCGCGTAGGTGCGCAGCCTGTCGACGCCGTCCACCGCGATCCGCAGGTCCTCGCCCCGTGCCGCGAAGACCTGCTCGTTCAGCAGCCGGTAGCGCGGGTTCTCCGACAGCGCCGCCTCCCCCACGTCCCGCTGCCGCAGCGTCGGCAGGATGCCGATCATGGCCAGGTGGGCGCCGACCTCGGAAGCCCGCTCCTCGGCGTGGTTGAGCGCGTCGCGGATCTCTTGCTCCCAGGAGTCGGGGCCGCCCGCCGTGAGGGTCCGCGGGGGGATGTTGATCTCCAGGTTGAACCGGCCCAGCTCGCTCGACCAGGCCGGGTCGGCGATCGCCTCGAGGACGTCGGTGTTGCGCATGGCCGGCTCACCGGCCTCGTCCACCAGGTTGAGCTCGATCTCGAGACCCACCTGGGGGCGCTCGGACTCGAAGCGCGCCTCGCGCAGCATCAGCGCGAACGTGTCGAGGCAGCTCTGCATCTTCTCCCGGTACCGGCGGCGGTCGTCACGGGTGAAGACGAGCGCCGGGACGTCACGCCCCATGGGCCCTCCCCGGGTCTCGTCGGGCGGGCACGGCTTCCCCTTCAATGTCCCACTCCCCGGCCGCGCCGACCAGCGGTGCGGGACGTCACCCGGCCGGGTGACGTCCGGGTCCGCCGCCGGCGGCCCGTCGCCCGTCGCCTCAGCGCGGTGCGCCCGCCAGCAGGTCGTCGCCGAGCCGGGTCCTGCGGTGCAGTACGCGGACTCCGTGGCGGCGGGACGAGAGCAGGCCCGCGTCGCGGAGGACCGAGACATGGCGGCTCGCGGTCGAGGCGGCGAGCCCCAGCGCCGCGGCGATGCCCGTGGTGGTCATCGGACGGTCCAGTTGCCGCAGCAGCCGGGCACGGGACGTGCCGATCAGCTGGGCGACCGATGACGCGGGGTCGGTACGGCGTGACCTGGCGAGCCACTGCGGCTCGGGCGACAGCGGATGCACCAGCACCGGCGGCAGTTCCTCGTCGACCAGGGCCAGCGGGGCGCGCACGCAGAAGAAGGACGGTACGAGCGTCAACGCCCGCCCTTGGAGGCGCAGTTCCCGGTCCACGGGGTACGGGGCGCGGAGCTTCCCGTTTTCGCACCGCCATCCCGGAAGCTCGTCGTACCCGGCGAGCAGCCCCTCGGCGCCGCGGACGAGCGCGGCGTCGGCTCGCGCGGCGCGGTCGGCGGCGGCCTGCGTGCGCATGACGGACAGATATGGCTCGACGGCCGCGGTGTAGTAGCCGCGCAGTGCCCGGGCGAGCCGCCGCAGCGCTTCGGGCCTGCCCTCGGCGAGCGGCCGCATGCCGGGCGGGACGGCGCGGCCGGTGTCGGCGTACAGCCGCAGGAGCTCGGCCGCCAGTCGTCGCCCGGGCGTGGCGAGCACTTGGTCGAGGGCGGTGTCGAGGTCCGTGTCGCCGCACCCGGGCGTCAGGAAGTCGGGGAAGTATCCGGTGGGCGGGCACAGCCTCATCAGCGCCTTGGTCGCCGGGACGAGTCCGGCGCGGGCGAGGGCGGCACGGGCCTCGCGCCGCCACGGGTCGAAGGCGAGCGCGGCCTGTCGGTTCTGGAGCAGATGCAGGCTGAGGGCGGTCTCCCACAGCGGGTCGACGCCCGGCGCGACGCGCAGCCGGGACAGCTCCCCGCTGCTGAATTCCACTCGCAGCACTGGCCACCCCCGGTGGTCGCCGGCGTCCCGTGCGCCGCCGAGCGGGAGTCTATGCGCGTCGCGTGATCGGCGCAGCCGTGCCGGGACGCAGTAATGGCTCCGTGACCGGAGCCCTTCCTCGGCGGGTTCCCGCGCGCCGCCC
>NZ_JBSGZJ010000371.1:0-7151 GCF_053610925.1 Streptomyces sp. NPDC054847
GCCCGCCCGGCGATTGAGGGCACCGCGCGAAGCGCGGTACGGGTCCGGGCGGAGCCCGGTTCGGGAAGGGGCGGGGTGGGGAAAACGCGGGCATCAGCCCGTCGCGGGGACGCGGAGGGCCGCCAGGACCGGGAGGTGGTCGGACGCCGCCCGCAGGTCCGCGGTGGGGAGATCCGGCACACCGCACCCCAGCACCTCCACCCCCTCCGTCGCGAAGACCGCGTCGATCCGCTGGTGCGGCCCGGCCGCCGTGGACGTGAACTCACCGCCCCACGGGGCCACCGCCCAGCAGTCCTGGAGCTCCCCCGCCAGCCGGCCGAAGGCCCGGCCCCCGGGCTGTTCGTTGATGTCGCCCGCGACGATCGCGTGCGGCACATCCATCGCCTTCAGCCGCTCCAGCAGCAGGCCCGCCTGGGCGAGGCGCTCGTCGGCCGCGAGGCTCAGATGGCAGCTGATCAAGCCCACCCGCGCGCCCGCGAAGCGGACGACGGCCGTGGCGAAGCCGCGCCGGTGGAGGCCCGGGGAGCGCGGCAGCAGGACGTCCTCGGTGCGTTCCACCGTGGCCCGCAGCGAGCACAGCAGCATCGGGCCCGCCGCCGTCGCGCCGCCGGAGAGCATCACCAGGTCGGTCTTCGCGGCGAGCCGCGCCGCGTGCTTGCGCCAGCGGAAGAAGCGCGGGGCCTCCTGGACGAACACCAGGTCGGGTTCGCAGGCCCGGATCACCCGGGCCAGCGCCTCCTCGTCGTCACGCATGGAACGGATGTTGTAGCCGAGGACCCGGACCACGGCCGAACCGTCCGGCTCGGTGCGGGACTTGGGCAGTTCGGTGATCGCCATGGGAGCAACATACGACGGTGCCCGCCGCGCTTCCCGAAGGACGCGGCCCACAAGGCCGCGCCCTTCGGCGGGCGCGGCGGGCACCTGCCGGAGACGGATACCGCGGGTCAGCCCTGGCGTGCCAGGTCCGCCGCGCCCACGAGCCCCGCCTTGCCGCCCAGCTGCGCGGCGAGCACCTGGGCGTGCGGGCGCCACTGGCCGCCGATCAGCCAGCGGCGGAAGGACTTGCGGATGGGGTCGAGCACGAGGTCGCCCTCGTCGGAGACTCCGCCGCCGACGATGAACGCAGACGGGTCGAAGAGGGAGGCCAGGTCGGCGAGACCGGCTCCCGCCCAGCGCGCCAGCTCACGGAAGGAGTCGACGGCGACGGGGCAGCCCTGCCGCGCGGCCTCGCTGATGTGCTTGCCCTGGATGCCCGCGGCGGTGCCGTCGCCGAGGCCGAGCAGGATCGTGGCGTTCTCCGGTGTGGCGTTGGCGCGCTGCTTGGCGTAGCGGACGAGGGCCCGGCCGGAGGCGTACTGCTCCCAGCAGCCCTGGCTGCCGCAGCCGCAGAGGAGGCCGTCGGGCACGACCCGGATGTGCCCGAATTCGGCGGCGACACCGAACCGCCCGCGGCGCAGCTTGTTGCCGATGATGATGCCGCCCCCGAGGCCGGTGCCGAGCGTGATGCAGATGACGTCCTCGTGGCCCTGGCCGGCGCCGAAGCGGTATTCGCCCCATGCGGCGGCGTTGGCGTCGTTCTCGACCACGACGGGAAGGCCGACGCGCTGTTCGACCTTGTCCTTGAGCGGCTCGTGGCGCCAGTCGATGTTCGGCGCGAAGAGGACCGTGGCGCGCTTGTCGTCGACGTAACCGGCGGCTCCGATACCGACGGCCTCGATCTCGTGGCCCTGGCCGGCTCCTGCGACGGCAGCACAGATCGCGTCGACGATGCCTTCGGGAGTCGAC
Source organism: Streptomyces sp. NPDC054847 (assembly GCF_053610925.1). Classification (NCBI taxonomy): domain Bacteria; kingdom Bacillati; phylum Actinomycetota; class Actinomycetes; order Kitasatosporales; family Streptomycetaceae; genus Streptomyces; species Streptomyces sp. NPDC054847. Next base: position 1,786 of record NZ_JBSGZJ010000371.1, read on the forward strand.
GGGGTGGGCACGGTGTGCGTCTCGAGAATGGTGCCCTCTTCGTCGACCACGCCCGCCGCGATCTTCGTGCCGCCGATGTCGACGCCGATGGTGAGTCCCATGTGTCCCTCAGTATTCGGTCGAGCCCCGCTAAGGCCAACCGTACCCGAGGGCGGGCACGCCCTGGTCAGTCCAGGTCGATGTGCTCGCTGCCGCCGGGGCCTTCGTCGCGGGGGTCGTCGGTGTCCTTGGCGCTCCCGGAGCCCGCGGGGCGCTGCGTCCAGCGGCGTTCCTGGCCCTCGACGGCGGACCGGTAGGCGGCGAGCAGTTCGCCGCCGGCGGCCGCGAGATGGTCGAAGACCTGCGGGTTTCGTTCGATGACCGGCTCGACGGCGGCCTTCGCCTGGGTCACGAACTGCTGGACGGCGCTCTGCGCGGCGATGCCGGGCAGGGACGACTGGAAGGAGGTGACCTTCTCCGCCACGACGTCGAAGAGCTTGCGCAGTTCTTCCGCCGCGGAACCGGGCTGCTGCCCGTACTCCGTCCGGCGCCGGGCCCGCTCCTGCTGGAGGTCCTCCTCGCAGGCGGTGGCCCAGGCGTCGGCGTCGGGGCGCTCGGTCGCTTCGCTCATGACGTACTCCTGGGGGCCGTTTCGAGGGGTTGTGTGCTCTCGACGGTACCCGAACGGTGGTACGGCGTTCAGCGTGTCCGCGGCCACAGTCCGGGGTCCGGCGTGAAGCGGACCGTGAGCATGCCGTCCGCGAGACCCGCGCCGGCGACGGTGCAGCGGCGCAGCGCCGAGGGCAGCGGGAGGATCCTGCGGAACGGCCCCGCCCCGATCAGGAGTTCATCCCCACGGCGGACGAGGGAGAGTTGCTCCTTGACGATGCCGGGCAGCTCCAGCTCCCACACGTAGAGGGCGTCCTGGTCGCCGGGGCCGGTCGCGGAAGGCTCGGACCGGCCGACCCGGCCGACGCCGCCTCGGGGGCCTTCCCGGTCCGGGTCACCGTCGACGGCGAGCCCCTCGCCCCGGTGTCCGTCCCCGCCGGCGGCGGTGCGGACGGCGCGGGTGTCGAGCAGGGCGAGGTCCTCGAGGCCCTGCGGGTCGCGGCCGAGGTGGGGGACCTCGCATATGGCGGCGCCGGGCAGCCGGGCGCCGTACCACTCGTGGAGGCACTTCTCCTGCTGGGCGACGAGGGGGGCGAGCCAGGGGTCCGCCGATTCCCTCGGCAGGTTCCGGTTCGGTACGAGGGCGTCCACGGCGAGCCCGTGGAGGGCGAGTCCGGCACGGGCCTCGAGCAGCGCCGCGGCGGCCCGGGGGCCCGGCTCCGCGACGACCCGCAGGGTGGTGTTCACGGACTCGATCAGTGCCTGCACGCCCGCCAGTTCGGTGTCCCAGCGTTCGGCGGTCCCGTACAGCCACTGGGCGGGCATCGGCACTCCCGCGAGCTGGGCGAGCACGGGGCGCAGCGCGCGGGCGGCCTGGCGTTCCTGCGGGAGGAGGCGGCGCAGGTAGCGGCGCAGTTCCTCCGGCAGCGCGAGCAGCGCGATCGTCTCGTGCAGCGGCGGCATGTCGACGACGACCACGTCCCAGTCGCCGCGCGAGGCGACGGCGAGCGCACGCAGCAGCGCGAACTGCTCGCTGCCGGGCAGCCGGGTCAGTTCCTCGTCCTCGAGCCTGGCCGCGCCCAGCAGGTCCAGCGCGGCGGAGGCACGCTCCTGGAGGTCGAGGAACTCGGCGCGGAAGTCGGAGCCGGCGTCGATACGAGCGGCCCAAAGGCCGTCGCGGACGCGCACCGGATCTTCTGGGCGGGCGGTGAGCTCTGCGCCGAGCACGTCGCCCGGGCCGGCGGACAGGAACAGCGCCCGCCTGCCGCGTGCGGCCTCGGCGAGCGCCGTGGCGGCGGCGACGGTGGTGCGGCCCGCGCCGCCGAGGCCGGTGACGAGGACCTTGCGCATCAGGCGCCGGCGCCGCTCTCGACGCGCTTCTTCAGACCGGCGAGGGCGCGGTCGATGATGACCTTCTCCGCCTTGCGCTTGATCATGCCGAGCATGGGGATCTTGACGTCGACGGTGAGCTGGTACGTGACCTCGGTACGGTCGCCGCCGCCGACCGGCGAGAGCCGGTAGGAGCCGTCGATCGCGCGCAGCATCTGGGACTTCACCAGGGTCCAGCTGACCTCGTCGGCCCCGTGCCAGGTGTAGGCGAGGGTGTGGTCGTCCTTGATCGCGCCGGCGTCCAGCACCAGGCGGACCTGCTCGGCACGTCCCTCGGCGTCGGTGGCGAGCACCTCCGCCTCCTTCACCTCGCCGGTCCACTCCGGGTAGCGGGTGAAGTCGGCGATGACACCCATGACCTCGGCCGGTGCCGCATCGATCGTGATGCTCGAGCTGGTGTGTTCCGCCATCTCTGCGGCTCCTCACAGTGCGGTACGGACCGGGCAGGTGTGTGGGGTGCAGGCTATCGCGACCGCACGGCTCTCCGGTGCGTGCCCCGGCTCACCATGACAGGGACCAGGGACGGCCGCCGGCCGCGAAGTGACCGACGTTGACGCACTCGGTCGCGCCCACCCGCATGCGGCGGACGAGCGGCTGATGCACATGGCCGAAGAGCGCGTAACGGGGCCGGGTGCGCCGGAGGGCGTCCAGAAGGGCGCGGCTGCCGCGTTCGAAGCGGCGGGCGACGGTGTCGTACGTCAGCTCGGGAACGTCGGGCGGGATGTGCGAGCAGAGCACGTCGACCTCGCCGATCGCCTCCACCTTGGCGGCGTACTCCTCGTCGGAGATCTCGTACGGCGTGCGCATCGGGGTGCGCAGTCCGCCGCCGACGAAGCCGAAGACCCGGCCGCCGATCTCGACCCGCTCGCCGTCGAGGACGGTGGTGCCGGGGCGGGCGTACTCGTGCCACAGGGCCGGGATGTCGACGTTGCCGTAAGTGGCGTACGTCGGGGTGGGAAAGGCGGCGAACAGCTCGGCGTACTGGCGCCGTACGGCCGCCTCGATGGCGGTCTCCCTGTCGACGCCGAGCTCCGCCCAGAGCCTGCGGCCGAGGTCCCGTGCCTCCTCGAAGCGCCGGGCGGTGCGCAGTTCCACGATCAGGTCGGCGTTCTCCACGCCGAACAGTTCGGGGAAGATGCCGCGTGAGTGGTCGGCGTAGTCCAGGAAAAGCACCAGGTCACCGAGGCAAATCAGGGCATCGGCACCGTCGCCCGCGATGGCGAGATCTTTTGCATTGCCGTGCACATCACTGACCACGTTGACTCGCATGCCTCGCATGGCGGTCACCCTAGAACCCGTCGGGAGCCGCTGGGTAGAGGGGGCCTACCTGCGGTTACTTGGGTCCGGCACGCAGAGTGGAATACTCTGCGCGAAGTCCAGCCATCGATGTGTGACGCACAGAACATTGGCCGGGAACCCCTATCGGGAACCGTGTACTCGTGGGTAACGTCCGGGCAGTCCAGTCGTGCTCACCCCCACCGAGCACCTGCCCGATCTTGGACCGCAGCCGGTGCATCACACAGAGCCGTGGCGCCGGCGCCCGATGAGGAGCAGCAGTCTTGCGCGAGTTCAGCCTTCCGGCCCTGTACGAGGTCCCCACGGACGGCAACCTGACGGATCTCATCCGCCGCAATGCCGCGCAGCACCCGGATGTGGCGGTGATGGGCCGCAAGGTCGGCGGCAGATGGACGGACGTCACCGCGACGCAGTTCCTCGCCGAGGTGCGGGCCGCCGCCAAAGGCCTGATCGCCGCCGGCATCCGGCCCGGCGACCGGGTCGGCCTGATGTCCCGCACCCGCTACGAGTGGGTCCAGCTGGACTTCGCGATCTGGAGCGCCGGCGCGGTCACCGTGCCGGTCTACGAGACCAGTTCGGCGGAGCAGGTGCAGTGGATCCTCGGTGACTCCGGCGCCGCGGCCGTGATCGTCGAGGGTGACGCGCACGCCGCCGCCGTGGAATCCGTGCGCGAGTCGCTGCCGGCCCTGCGGAACGTCTGGCAGATCGAGAAGGGCGCGGTCGACGAACTGACCGCCGCCGGCGCTGAGATCTCCGAGGCGACCGTCGACGAGCGCAGCGCCTCCGCCAAGGCCGACGACCCGGCGACCATCGTCTACACCTCCGGCACCACCGGACGCCCCAAGGGCTGCGTGCTCACCCACCGCGCCTTCTTCGCGGAGTGCGGCAACCTGGTCGAGCGCCTGAAGCCACTGTTCCGTACGGGCGAGAGCTCCGTGCTGCTGTTCCTCCCCGCCGCGCACGTCTTCGGCCGCATGGTCGAGATCGCGGCCGTGATGGCGCCGATCAGGCTCGGCTGCGTCCCGGACATCAAGAACCTCACCGACGAACTGGCCTCCTTCCGGCCGACGCTGATCCTCGGTGTGCCCCGCGTCTTCGAGAAGGTCTACAACTCCGCGCGGGCCAAGGCCCAGGCGGACGGCAAGGGCAAGATCTTCGACAAGGCCGCGAACACGGCCATCGCCTACAGCCGCGCGCTGGGCGGGTCCGGCGGCGTGCCGGTCGGCCTGAAGCTCAAGCACAAGGTCTTCGACAAGCTCGTCTTCAGCAAGCTCCGCGCCGTCCTCGGCGGCCGCGGCGAGTACGCGGTCTCCGGCGGCGCGCCGCTGGGCGAGCGGCTCGGCCACTTCTTCCGCGGCATCGGCTTCACCGTGCTGGAGGGCTACGGCCTCACCGAGTCGTGCGCGGCGACCGCCTTCAACCCGTGGGACCGCCAGAAGATCGGCACGGTCGGCCAGCCGCTGCCCGGCTCCGTGGTGCGGATCGCGGACGACGGCGAGGTGCTGCTGCACGGCGAGCACATCTTCTCCGGCTACTGGAACAACGAGACCGCGACGGCCGAGGCACTGGCCGACGGCTGGTTCCACACGGGCGACATCGGCACCCTCGACGAGGACGGCTACCTCGCGATCACGGGCCGCAAGAAGGAGATCCTGGTCACCGCCGGCGGCAAGAACGTCGCCCCCGCGGTGATCGAGGACCGCATCCGCGGGCACGCCCTCGTGGCCGAGTGCATGGTCGTCGGCGACGGCCGCCCGTTCGTCGGCGCGCTCGTCACCATCGACGAGGAGTTCCTCGGCCGCTGGTCCGCGGAACACGGCAAGCCGGCCGGCTCGACGGCGGCGTCCCTCCGCGACGACGAGGACCTGCGGGCGGAGATCCAGAAGGCCGTCGACGACGGCAACGCGGCGGTGTCCAAGGCGGAGTCGGTACGCAAGTTCCGCATCCTGCCGACGCAGTTCACCGAGGAGGCGGGCCACATCACGCCGTCGCTGAAGCTGAAGCGGAACGTGGTGGCGAAGGACTTCGCGGACGAGATCGAATCGATCTACCGCGCCTGACGGTCGATTGCGGGGGCTCCGCCCCCGCCACCT
>NZ_JBSGZJ010000372.1:0-7118 GCF_053610925.1 Streptomyces sp. NPDC054847
GCGACTACTGGTCGATCTTGTCGTCGACCAGCTTCTTCACGTTGTTCCAGGCCTTCTCGGGCGAGGTTCCACGCGTTTCGATGTCGAGGATTCCGTTGTCCGTCAGGAAGGTCTTCACCTGTCCGTCCCAGCGGCCGATCGGGGCGGGCTTGATCTGCTGGGCGGCCTCGGAGTAGATCTTGCCGACCGGGACGCCGGGGAAGTACTCCGGCTGGGCGTTCTGCACGGTCTCGGACTTGAGGCCGTCCGTGGTCGAGGGGATGTTGCCGTTCACGGCGAAGACCTTGGCCTGCTGCTCGGGCGCGGTCAGCCAGGCGGCGAGCTTCGCGGCCTCGGCGGTGTGCTTGCCCGCCTTGGGCACGGCGAGGAAGGAGCCGCCCCAGTTCGCCGGGACGGGCGCCTGGGCGATGTCCCACTTGCCCTTGTTCGCCGGGCCGGCCTGGTCCTTGATGATGCCGGTCATCCAGGAAGGACAGGCGACGGTGGCGAACTTGGAGTTCTTGAAGGCCGCGTTCCAGGTGCCCTTCTCGTCGAACTGCCGCAGCTTGGCGGTGAGTCCACCCTGTGCGGCCTTGACGGCGGTGTCCCAGGCCTTCATCACGCCGAGGCTGCTCTCCCAGCGCAGCTTGCCGTCCTCACCGGAGTACTGGTCCGGCTGGCTGGAGACGACGGCGTTGAACAGACCGCTCGCCGAGTCGTGGAACGCGGTGCCCGCCGGCGCCTTGGCCTTGTACTTCTCGCCCTGCTCGATGAACTTGGCCCAGTCGCCCGCCCACAGCTTGCCGACCTCTTCACGGTCGGTGGGCAGCCCCGCCTTCTCGAAGAGGTCCTTGCGGTAGCAGATGCCCATCGGGCCGATGTCGGTGCCCAGTGCGACGGTCGAGCCGTTCGGGGCGGTGGCCTGCTTGACCTTCCAGTCGAGGAACTTCGAGGTGTCGACGCCTTCGGTCTTGCCCAGATCGACGAACTTCCCGGACATCGCCTCGCCGGTGGCCTCCGCGATGTAACCGACCTCGATGGCCTGGATGTCGGCGAGCCCGCTGCCCTGCGAGAGCCGCAGCTTCAGCGCGTCCCAGTACTTCTGGCCGTCGGCGACGTTCGTCTCTTCGATCTTGATGCCGGGGTTCAGCTTCTCGTACTCGGCGTAGAGCTTGGCGCCGGTCTTGTTGTCGAAGCCGAACGATCCGAACGTGCCCACACGGAGGGTGATCGTTCCGCCGCCCGAGCCCTCGTTGCTCTCGTCGCCCCCGGAGCCGCCGCATCCGGTCACGAGGAGGCCGAGGGACAGCAGACCCGCGGTGGTGAGGGTGACTGCGCGGCGTCTGCGCGGGACGTCACCGGAAGTTATGCGCATTCGAGGCTCCTACGACTGTTTTCGGCTGGTGGCGGGCCCAGAGCGACAGAGTGGGGCTGACGGCGAACAGGACCGTCCACAAGAGGGGAAGTGGAGGAAGCGGTGCAAGGGCAGGCCCGAGCGGGCCGGCGGGCAAGTGGGAGCGCTCCCACTACTGCTTGGTTCGAAAGCTTCGCGGCGACGACACCCTCTGTCAAGGTCGGGCAGCAGAGCTTTATTGCTCCGAGATGTCGCCGGCGTGAGAATCTCCCCCTTTCAGTGCGGCCAAAGACCCCCAATCGATCCAAATGGGCCGCCCCGTGCCAGCACCGCCCGTGGCACGGCTCCCCCCGGCCGGCGCTCCTCGACAAGCCGGAGCGGATGGATCAATAATGGGAGCGCTCCCGAACGCTCTGTCACCATGGTCTCCAGGGAGAATCGACGGATACCGCACCACCCCCTCCGGAGGTCACGCATGGCAGCACGGGGCCGTTTCGGCCAGCCCACACTCGAGCAGGTCGCCGCCCTGGCCGGCGTCGGGCGGGGCACCGTCTCCCGAGTGATCAACAAGTCGCCCGGCGTGCGCGACTCGACCCGGCACGCCGTGGAGCAGGCCATCGCCGAGCTCGGCTACATCCCGAACCACGCGGCCCGCGCCCTCGCCGGCAGCCGCACCGACGCCGTGGCCCTGGTCATTCCGGAGACCGAGAAGCGGTTCTTCACCGAGCCCTACTTCTCCGAGATCATCCACGGCGTCGGGATGGGCCTCGCGGACACGGAGCTCCAGCTGCTGCTGACCCTGGTGCGCACGGAGCGTGAACGCGCCCGGTTCCTCCAGTACGCGAAGGCCCGCCGGATCGACGGCGTGCTGCTCGTCTCCGTGCACCGTGACGACCCCCTGCCGGACCTGCTCTCCGAGATGGACATGCCCACCGTCCTCGGCGGCCGCCGCAGCAGCGACGAGACGGTCTCCTACGTCGACTCCGACAACGCCGGAGGGGCCCGGATCGCCGTGCGCCACCTGGCCTCGACCGGCCGCCGCAAGATCGTCACCATCACGGGCCGCGCGGACATGTACGTGGCCCAGTGCCGGCTGCGCGGTTACGAGGAGGCGGTCCGCGGAGCCTGCGAGGACTTCGACCCCTCCTGGGTGGCCGCGGGCGACTTCACCGAGGAGAGCGGCCGTCACGCCATGGCGGAGCTGCTGCGGCTCCACCCGGACCTCGACGCCGTGTTCGCCGCCTCCGACGTGATGGCCGCCGGCGCCCTGCACACGCTGCGCGCGGCGGGGCGCCGGGTGCCCGACGACGTGGCCGTCATCGGCTTCGACGACTCCCCGCTCGCCCAGCACACCGACCCGCAGCTGACCACCGTCCGGCAGCCGGTCGAGGAGATGGGCCGCACCATGGTCGGCGTCCTCCTCGACCAGATGGCCGCCCCCGGCGCGGCCTGGCGGAACGTGGTGGTGCGCACCGAGCTGGTGCGCCGGGACACGGCCTGACGGGCCGGCCCGCAGGCCGCCCCGCATCGGCCGCGCGGCGTCCTGGGGACCTGCCGGCCGGGGCGTGTCGACGCCCCTTGCGGACAAGGCCCGTTCCGCTCAGCGGCCGTGGACCTGGAACTCGTGGAGCGAGATGCCGTACGGGGTGGCCCGGACCCGGCCCAGCAGCCTGACGTAGCGCCCCTGACCCGCGACGGCGAGCTGCTGTGTGCCGCCCGTCGACGAGGTCGTCGCGTGCAGCCCCCTCGAGGTGCCGAAGCCTGGGTCGTCGGAGACCTGGACCGTGAACGATCTGGCGTACGCCGCCTCCCACTTGAGCGTCAGGCGCGAGACGGTGCGGGACGACCCGAGGTCGACCGTGATCCACTGGTGGTCCTGGAAGGCGCTGCTCCAGCGGGTGTCGTCGCGGCCGTCGACCGCCTGCCCGGGCGCGAGCCCGCTGTTCTCCGAGGACGACGCCCACGCGGGGCGGCCCTGGGAGAGCAGGGACTCCTCCGGCTGCGGGCCCGGGCCGCCGTCCGCGAGCCGGTCCGCCGTGCGGTCGAGGTACGTCGCCGTCCACGCGAGCGGCGCGTTCCAGTTGATGGTGTTCTCCTTGGAGCCCCAGGCCTCCGGCGCGGTGTCCGGACCGGCGTAGGACTTCGCGGCCGGCCTCCCGGTGGGCGTCGCCGGGTCGTTGATGTTCTCGTTGTTGGGCCCGCCGGAAAGCCAGCCCTTCGGATAGGGAGTACGGGGGTACGCGCCCCAGGCGAGCCGGTCGTGCAGATCGGTCTCCGCGTACTCCCCGTAGCCCGTGATGTAGGACAGGCGCATCGCGTTGTTGCCCATGAGGTAGTCCATGGCGCGGTGCATGGCCTTCAGGTACCGGACGTCGTCGGTCAGGTCGTGGGCGGTGCCGAGGAGCAGCATCCGGTTGGCGATGAAGGAGTTGGAGCCCCAGGGGTACTTCGCGGAGCCGGGGATGAGGGCCGGGTAGCCCTCGGCGTTCAGCGTGGTGACGACCGAGTCGGCGAAGGCCGTCAGGTTTCCGCGCATCCTGGCGATGTCGGCGGCGGGCAGGTCGGCCGCGACGGTCAGCAGGGAGAGCGTTCCCGCTGTGGCGACCTCCGCCCAGTCGAACTGGGCGACCTGACCGTAGTGGGGCGATCCGGTGACGGCGGAGCGGTAGCCGGCGGCCGAGCCGTCGGCGCGCCGGTGGGCGGTCAGATAGAGCTCGGCCGCCGCGGCGTACCGGTCGTCGCTGTTCCTGGTGTCGGGGTAGTCGCCGCCGCCCTCCGCGTCCGAGTCGACCGCGTAGTCGACGTCGGGCATGGCCTCCGCGCGCTGCCAGGCGGTCCTGGCGCTCGCCCAGAGAGCGTCCGAGCGGGCGGGGTCGTACTGCCGCAGCACCCGGGCGAGCTGGGCGTTCGTGCGGGCGACCGCGTAGGTGGCGTTGGTGGACGGCGGCATGGCGGAGCGGGCGAGGGCGTTCTCCGCGCCGATGTCGGTGACGGGGAAGGCGCTCCAGGTGTGGTTGTGCACCTTGTGGGAAGCGAGGCCCGTGGAGGGCAGCATCCCCGCCATGAAGCGCGAGCCGTACTCGACCTCGTCGAGGATGTCGGGACGGCCGTTGCCGCGCTCGGGAACGGGCAGGCTGCCGTCGCCGTAGGCCGCGGGGTCGCGCTCATAGAGGTTGAGCAGCGTCCAGGCGGAGATGGCGTGGTTGACGGGGTAGATGCCGAAGTCGCCGGCGTCGGCCCAGGAGCCGGCGGCGTTCAGCCGCTCGCCGCCGCACCAGGCGTTGTAGCAGGGCACGGAGCTGTCGCCGGGGTGGAGCGCGGCATGGGCGTGGGCGCCGTGCTGGAGGTACTGGCCCTCGACCGTGGTGCCCATGCGGTGGAAGTAGAAGTACTGCATGGCCTCGCGGCCCAGCTGGGGATAGAGGGCCTTGTCCTGGATGGTGAAGGCCACGCTGGATCCGGCGCCGTCGACGCTGAGGCGGTAGTCGCCGGCGCGGGTGACCGAGGAGAAGTCCGCCTGGTGCACATGGTCGCCGGAGGCGGGATCGCTGCCGTGCACACGGGTGGTGCCGGAGGCGACGACCGCGTTGTCCCCGGCGCCTCGCAGCTGCCAGGAGAGCGGCGACATCGAGGCGGCCACGACGGTGGCGACCTTGTCGGCCGCGGTGAGGTAGCCGACCTGGTTGACGCGGACGGGACTCGGGTCGCCGCCGGCCGTCGCCGCGGGGGCCGCTGTCTCCGCCGCGACTCCTGAGGCCGGAGCGAAGAGGGTGGCGGTGAGCGCGGCCGCGAGGGCGGCTGCCGCGCGGGAACGGCCGAGGCGTCGTGGTCGCGGGTGCGGGGCGCGGGGCATCGTACGGGCCTCCTGGGTGGGGGACGGAAGCGAACGCGTGCGGATGGTTCACGGCGGCTCTTCGCGACGCAGCATCGGGAGCGCTCCCATCAAAGACACCTCGCCGGCCGAGTCAAGGCGGTCGGACGAAGATGGACGGGAGCGCTCCCATGCAGGCGCCGCGACCCTCACGGGAACCCGGCCCTTCACGACCGGACACGAAAAAGAGGGCCGGCACCACTTGTGCGGCGCCGCGGACCAATGAAGCGGCTCCCGCGGCCCATGTCAATGACCGCGGCAGAACCCCGCACTCTTGACAACCCGCGCCCGCTGACCGAATCTCATGGGAGCGCTCCCATTCCGGCTGACGAACAGCTCTGGTCTTTCGCCTGCCCCGCCGCAGAGCTGCCGGTCGCCGGAGCGGGAGCGCTCTCAGCAGCTCCACCCAGTTCGTGCCCGGTGGCCGCGGGCGCCCCGCGGCCGACCGGCGATCGACCGATCAGAGGATGACGATGACCGCAGAGAACGATCCGGTTCCCGCAGGGCTCACGCGCCCGCCGGCCGCATCGGCCTTTCCACCGGGATTCCTGTGGGGAGTGGCCACGTCCGCGTACCAGATCGAAGGCGCGGTGAGCCAGGACGGCCGTGGAGCGTCGATCTGGGACACGTTCTCCCGCACGCCGGGCAAGGTGGCCAACGGCCACAACGGCGACGTGGCCGCCGACCATTACGCGCGCTACGAGCAGGACGTCGCCCTGATGTCCGAACTGGGCATGGGTGGTTACCGGTTCTCCGTGGCCTGGCCGCGCATCCAGCCGGACGGGCGCGGCCCGGCCGACGCCCGGGGCCTGGACTTCTACAGCAGGCTGGTCGACTCCCTGCTGGAGAAGAACATCCGGCCCGCCCTCACGCTCTACCACTGGGACCTCCCCCAGGCCCTGGAGGACGAGGGCGGCTGGCGGAACCGCGACACGGCCTTCCGGTTCGCCGAGTACGCCCAGCTGGTGAGCGAGGCGCTCGGCGACCGCGTGAAGCTGTGGGGCACGCTCAACGAGCCGTGGTGCGCGGCCTTCCTCGGTTACGGCAACGGCATCCACGCGCCCGGCGCCGTCGACCCGGCCGGTTCGCTGATCGCCGCCCACCACCTGCTGCTCGGCCACGGCCTCGCGGTCCCCGCGGTGCGCGCCGCGGCGCCCGACGCCGAGGTCGGGATCACGCTCAACTTCTATCCCGTGGACGCCGATACGGAGAGCAGCGCCGACCTGGACGCCGCCCACCGCATCGACCTGCTCCAGAACCGTCTCTTCCTCGACCCGGTGGTGGAGGGCGCGTACCCGGCGGACGTGCGGGAGCACTTCGAGCGGGTGTGCGGCACCGGCCACATCGAGCCGGAGGACGAGAAGATCATCGGGGCGCCGGTCGACTTCCTCGGCGTCAACTACTACACGTCCTACCGGGTCGCCGGCGGCGGCGAGCCCTCCGGCCCGTCACCGTGGCCCGGCGCCGAGGACGTGCGCTTCCTCGACCGCGGTCTGCCGAGGACCGGCATCGGCTGGGAGATCGACTCCGACGGCCTGCGCCGGCAGCTGGTCCGGATCAGCCAGGACCATCCCGGCCTGGCCATGTACATCACCGAGAACGGCGCGGCGTTCGACGACACCGTCGACGCCGACGGCCGGATCGACGACACGGACCGGATCGCCTACATCGACGGCCATCTGCGGGCGGTCCACCGGGCCATCGAGGAAGGGGCCGACGTCCGGGGCTACTTCCTGTGGTCGCTGCTCGACAACTTCGAGTGGGCCGAGGGCTACGGGATGCGGTTCGGCATCGTGCGTGTGGACTTCGAGACGCAGCGGCGCACTCCGAAGCAGAGCGCCCTCTGGTACGGGAACGTCGCCGTCGCCGGCGGCCTCCCCGACTGACAGCCGTTCCCGTGCCGCGGCACGGGAA
>NZ_JBSGZJ010000373.1:0-7094 GCF_053610925.1 Streptomyces sp. NPDC054847
TGAAGACGATGGTCTTCTTCAGACGCTTCTGGAGCTCGAGGAGCTGGTCCTGCATGTCGCGGCGGATCAGCGGGTCGAGGGCGCTGAACGACTCGTCCATCAGCAGCAGGTCGGCGTCGGTGGCGAGCGCGCGGGCGAGGCCGACGCGCTGCTGCATGCCGCCGGAGAGCTCGTCGGGCCAGGAGTTCTCCCAGCCGCCGAGGCCGGCCAGCTCGAGGGCCTCCGCGGCGCGCCTGTCGCGTTCGGCGCGGGGGACGCCCTGCACCTCGAGGCCGTATCCGGCGTTCTCGAGGACGCTGCGGTGCGGGAAGAGGGCGAAGTGCTGGAACACCATGCTGATCCTGGTGGAGCGCACGGTACGCAGGTCGCGGGGGCTCAGGGCCGTCAGGTCCTCGCCGTCGAAGAGGACGCGTCCGGCGGTCGGCTCCAGGAGCCCGTTGAGCATGCGGAGCAGGGTGGACTTTCCGGACCCGGACAGCCCCATGACGACGAATATCTGGCCCGGCTCGACGGTGAAGGAGGCGTCGATGACCGCTGCGGTCGTTCCGTCGGCGCGCAGCTCGTCGCGGTCTGCGCCGCCTTCGAGCCTGGTCACCGCTTCATCGGGTCGTCTGCCGAACACCTTGTACAAGTGCTCGGCCTGCAGCCTGGACACATACACCTCACGGGTCGAACGGGAACGGCCCGCCACCCCCGCGCGCAGGCCGTGGAGCGTGGCGGGGTCTGCCCGCTTGCCCGATGCAATTGTTGAAAGAACAACCGGGTTCGCTCCGGCTCCGCGCCTCCCCCGGCGTTCAGAAGTCAAACGGAAGTGTGACCCAGTTCACTTTTCCGTCACCTCCCGGTGCACCGGATCGGGCTGCGGGCCGCCTGTCGGTGGGGTGCGGCATCATCGTCCCTGTGACCCGACGCCTGATGCTCCTCGACACCGCTTCCCTCTACTTCCGGGCCTACCACGGAGTCCCCGACTCGGTCCGGGCCCCCGACGGCACACCGGTCAACGCGGTGCGCGGGCTCATCGACTTCATCGCACGGCTGGTCCAGGACCACCGCCCGGACGATCTGGTCGCCTGCTGGGACAACGACTGGCGGCCCCAGTGGCGCGTCGACCTCATCCCCTCGTACAAGGCGCACCGGGTCGCGGCCGAGCACGACCAGGGCCCCGACGAGGAAGTGGTCCCCGACACGCTCACCCCCCAGGTCCCGGTGATCGAAGCCGTTCTGGCCGCGGTCGGCATCGCCCGTGTCGGCGCCGACGGCTACGAGGCGGACGACATCATCGGCACGCTCACCGCGCGGGCCACCGGCCCGGTCGACATCGTCACCGGCGACCGCGACCTGTTCCAGCTGGTCGACGACGCGCGCCAACGCCGGGTGCTGTATCCGCTCAAGGGCGTCGGCACGCTCCAGACGACGGACGAGGCCTGGCTGCGCGAGCGGTACGGCGTCGACGGGCCCGGCTATGTGGACCTGGCGCTGCTCAGGGGCGACCCGAGCGACGGACTGCCCGGCGTGCCGGGCATCGGCGAGAAGACCGCGGCCAAGCTCCTCGACACGTACGGCGACCTGGACGGGATCATGGCGGCCGTGGGCGACCGCGGCTCCAAGCTCACCCCGACGCAGCGCCGGCGGCTGGACGAGGCCAGGGCCTACGTCACCGTGGCCCCGAAGGTCGTCAAGGTCGCCACCGACGTGGCGCTGCCCGAGTTCGACGCCGCGCTGCCGAGCGCGCCCCGCGACCCGGTGGCCCTCGACCGGCTGACGGAGCAGTGGGGACTGGGCGGCGCGGTCGTGCGACTGCTGAACGCCCTGAAGCGCTGAGTCACCGGACGAGGTGTTAACTTAGGTAAGCCTAAGCACCTATCGTCCAGGGGAGTAACGCCGTGGCAGACCGAGCGGAACGTCCGGCCCGCACGTCACCGAAGGTCCATGAGGCGCAGGTGGTGCGCACGGAACAGATCACCCCACACATGGTGCGGGTGGTGCTCGGGGGCGAAGGGCTGGCCGCGTTCGAGCTCGGCGGCTGGACCGACCACTACGTGAAGCTGATCTTCCCTGCCGACGGCGTCACATACCCGGAGCCGTTCGATCTCGACCGGATCCGCGCGGAATTCCCTCGCGACCAGTGGCCCGCCAACCGTACGTACACGGTGCGCGCCTGGGACGCCGCCCATCGCGAGCTGACGATCGACTTCGTCGTCCACGGCGACGAGGGCCTGGCCGGCCCGTGGGCCGCCCGCGCCCGCGCCGGCGACACGATGCGCCTCCTCGGCCCCGGCGGCGGTTACGCCCCCGCCCCGGACGCGGACTGGCACCTGCTGGCAGGCGACGAGAGCGCACTGCCGGCGATCGCGGCGTCGCTGGAGCAGATGCCGGCCGGCGCCGTCGTCCACGCCTTCGTCGAGGTCGACGGCCCCGCGGACGAACAGAAGACCGCCACCCCGGACGGCGTCGGCATCACCTGGCTCCACCGCGGCGACCGCCCGGTCGGCGAGGCACTCGTCGAGGCGGTGACGGCACTGGACTTCCCGGAGGGCAAGGTCTGCGCGTTCGTCCACGGCGAGGCGGCCTGCGTGAAGGAACTGCGCCGGCTGCTGCGGGTCGAGCGGGGCGTGCCGAAGGAGCAGCTGTCGATCTCGGGTTACTGGCGCCTGGGCCAGACGGACGAGGCGTGGCGCGCGGTCAAGCGCGAGTGGAACGAGCAGGTGGAACGCGAACAGGAACGGGGCGCCTGAGACTCGGGCGGGGCGGACTGCGTCCGCGGGGCGCGGTCGGGAGCATGACCCGGCGCGGGCGGGTGGCCGCTTGCGCGGGAGCGTGACCCGGCGCGGGCGGGTGGCCGCTTGCGCGGGAGCGCGACCCGGCGCGGGCGGCGTCCGCGGTGCGGGAGCGTGGCTGCTGCGCGGGGCGCGGTCGGGAGCGTGGCTGCTGCTCGGGGACGGCAGCCCCGGCGCGGACTGCGTCCGCGATGCGGGGGCGTGGCCCGGCGCGAGGCATCTCCCCACCCCGCCCCTTCCCGCGGTACCGATGTGCGGCTCCGCCGCGTGGCGGGCCAACCCCGGACCCCGTACCGCCCTGTGGGCGGCGTACCGCGCTTCGCGCGGTGCCCTCAAACTCCCCCTACGGCCTGGCGGCCGTAGGAGGTGCCCCCAGGCGGGCCGGACTTCGCTGTGTGGCATCCAGCCCTGCCGGCGGCCCCCGGCCTTGCCGGGCAAATAAGCCTCGCCGGCGATTGAGGCGCGGGGGTCCGGGGGCAGAGCCCCGGCGCGGTGACGCGGTCCGGGCGGAGCCCCCACGCGGCAGAGCCGCACATCGGTACAGCGGGAAGGGGCGGGTAGGGGACAAGGCCCGCCGCAGGCGGCACGCGGCCGTCAGCCCTCCCCGTACGCCCGCGACGACCCGTCCGTCTGCGCCAGACGCCGCAACGCCGCCAGCATCGCGTCACCGATCACCGTGCCGACCACCACTCCCTCCACCAGGTCGTCCAGACCGATGTGCCGCCCCACATGGGCGAGGTCCGCGCGGGCCACCGTCTCCGCCGCGGAGGCGTAGTCGTCGAGCACTTCGGCGAACGCGCCGTGCCCCACCCGCTCCAGCGCCGCCAGCGCCTCGGTCAGCGCCTCCGCCGCGGGGTGGGCCGCGTCCACGCGCCAGCCGCGGCGCGCGATCAGCTCGCGGACCTTCTCCCGGGCGGCCGGTGACTCGTCGCCGTTCGCGTACCTCGGCACAAGTCCGTCCGTGGCGGCGCCGAGCACCTTGTGGACGGACCTGTCCGGGTCGTCGACGGCCCCGAGCACGTCCCTGATCGAGGCGACGGAGAGCCCGCCCACCTCCAGCAGCGCACGGATCAGCCGGAGCCTGCGTTCGTGCGCGTCGGAGTAGCTCGCCTGGTTCGGGCTGGTCAACTCCCCTGCCGACAGCAGCCCTTCGCGTACGTAGTACTTGATCGTCGGTACCGGCACCCCGGTCCTGCGGCTCAACTCACCGATGCGCATTGCGCGTTCACCCTTCGCCTCTTGCCATCCTCGGCCCCCATCATAGATAGTTCCACTATCTGATAGCGGTAAGCGCCACTATCCATAGTTTCTCCGGGGGTACACCCATGTCTTCTTCCGCGTCCTCACCACCCTGGTTCTCCTGGCACCGGCCGCTCATGGTCTTCGCCGCCTCGATGGCCGTGCTGACCGTGATGACGGCCGTGGGCTTAGCGGTGGACGACCGGCTCGTCGCCGGATCACCGGTCTGGTTCAAGCCCTTCAAGTTCTCGGCCTCGTTCCTCGCCTACGCACTCTCACTCGCCTGGATGCTGTCCATGCTGCGGCGCTTCCGGCGCGCCGGCTGGTGGGCAGGCACCGTCGTCGCCTTTGCCAGTGCGATCGAGATGGTGCTGATCACGGGTCAGGCGATGCGCGGCAGGCGCAGCCACTTCAACAACGAAACGCCCTTCGACAAGGCGCTGTTCGACACGATGGCCGTGACCGTGGTCGTGCTGTGGGCCGCGGCACTGGTCGTCGCAGTCCTGCTGTTCCGCACCGGACCCGCCGACCGGGCGTCCGCCTGGGCCGTCCGATTCGGCTCCGTGCTCTCGCTGGCCGGTGCCCTGATCGGGTTCCGGATGGCGCGGCCGACGCCCGAGCAGCGCGCAGAGGCGGAGACGGGGAACCCCGAGGTCGTCGGCGCGCACGGTGTCGGAGTGCCGGACGGCGGCCCTTCGATGCCGCTGACGGGCTGGGAGATGACGGGCGGGGACCTGAGGGTGCCTCACTTCGTGGGCCTGCACGCGCTCCAGGTCCTGCCCTTCGTCCTGCTCGCCCTGGTCGTACTCGCTCCGCGTTTCGCCCGGCTGCGTGACGAACGCGTCCGGTTGCGGCTGGTCCTCGTGGCATCGGGGACGTACACCGGGCTCTTCGCGCTGGTGACGTGGCAGGCGCTGCGGGGGCAGGCCCTGGTGCGCCCGGACGGGGTGACGCTCACGGCCGCGGCCGTCCTCCTGCTCGCCGCGGCGGCCGGCACCTGGGCGGCGCTGCGCCGGACCGCCCCACCCGACGGCCCGACGGCCGGGACGACCAGCAGGACCGGCGGCACCGGCAGGACCACCGGATCGGACACACACAAGGAGTTCGCCGCATGACCGGTTTCCTCTTCGAACTGTCCTTCTGGCTCGTCGCCCCCGTCTGGCTGCTGATGATCTTCGCGCCGCACCGACGGCTCACGGCCCGCGTCGCGGCCTCACCGCTGACCGTCGTCCCCGTGCTCCTCGTCCATCTCGCCATGGCGATCCCGGTGTTCCCCGAACTGTGGGCCGCGGTGAGCAGTCCCGACATCGACGTGTTCCGTGACCTCACCGCCCGTGCGAACGGCGCGGGCGCCGTCTGGGCGCAGGTCATCGCATGGGACCTGCTGCTCGGCCAGTGGATGTACCGCGAGGCACGGCGGCTCGGCATCCACCCCTTGGTGATGGGGCCGCTGCTGGTGCTCACGATCCTGCTCTCACCGATCGGTCTGCTGATCTTCCTCGCCGTGCGGGCCGCCCGCCCGGCGCACCGCAGCCCGGCCGACGGCGAGGCACTCGTACGGTCGTGACACCATGCCGCGGACCGCACCGATCCGCCGGGCGTCCGGCTACGAATGCCCGGTGGAATGTCCCTTCGACGCGTCCGCACCGTGGAGGATCGCCGCGTGAAAGCAGCCGTACACATCGGTGGGCCCGCTCCTGCGGGCCCGGATCTTCAGGAACTGCTCGGCCTGGTGGCCAGAGGCGACCAGAACGCCTTCTCCCAGGTGTACGACGCGGTCGGCGGAAGTGTCCTCGGCCTCGTCCGCACGGTGCTGCGGGACCCGGCCCAGTCCGAGGAGGTGGCTCAGGAAGTGCTGCTCGAGATCTGGCGCTCGGCCGCCCGCTACCAGCCGTCCCGGGGCTCCGCCATGACATGGATCCTCACGCTCGCCCACCGGCGGGCCGTCGACCGGGTGCGGTCGGCACAGGCCGCGACCGACCGCGAGCGGCGGGCGGCGCTGCTGGAGCGTACGCCCGCGTACGACGAGGTCACCGAGCAGGTGGACGCCCGGCTCGAGCGTGAGCAGGTACGGCGCTGTCTGCGCACCCTCACGGAGCTTCAGCACGAGTCGGTGACCCTGGCCTACTACCGGGGACTGACGTACCGGGAGGTCGCCGAGCTGTTGTCCGTACCGCTGGGCACGGTCAAGACCCGCCTGCGTGACGGACTCATCCGGCTGCGCGACTGCCTGGGGGTGAGCGCGTGAACACCGGTGATCTGCACCTGCTGACGGGCGCGTACGTGCTTCACGCCCTGCCGCCCGGGGAGCACGCCGACTTCGAACGGCACCTTCCGGGCTGCCCGTCGTGCTCGCAGGAGGTGCGCGAACTGGCCGCCACCACGGGCAAGCTGGCCTCCGCGGTCGCCGTCGTACCGCCGCCGGTGCTCAAGCAGCGGGTGATGGCCCACATCGCGGCGGAGCGGCAGGCGCCGCCGCGAGTGCCGCGCCAGAGCAGGCACGGCGGCCCACGGCGTGGGCGGGCGCTCTCCCGCTTCGCGCTGGCCGCGAGCATCGCGGCGGCCACCACGTTCGGCTCCTTGGCCCTCTGGCAGTACACGGAGGCGCGGGACGCCCGTGACGCGGAACGGCGTACGGAACGCCGGGCGGCGGACCTGGCCTCGGTGCTCACCGCCCCGGACGCCAGGGTCGTCTCCAGCAGGCTCTCGGACGGGGCGACCGGCACGGTGGTCGCCTCACGGACCCGTGACAAGGCCGCGTTCCTCGCCACCGGGCTGCCGAACCCGCCCGAGGGCAAGGTGTACCAACTCTGGTTCGCCGACGGCGGTTCCATGAGGTCCGCCGGCCTCTTGAACGTGTCGGGCGCCACGGGGGCCGTGGTGATGGAGGGGCCGCTGGACGACGCGTCCGGCATCGGCATCACCGTCGAACCGGCCGGCGGTTCCCCGCATCCGACCTCCGACCCGCTGGCCCTGATGACGCTCCCCGCCTGACCGGCGACGGCCGCCGGCCCGAGAGCCGGCGGGCCGGCCCCACGGCCGGTGGCGGTGAGGCCCGGCGCCGGACCGGCCCGGGAG
>NZ_JBSGZJ010000374.1:0-7084 GCF_053610925.1 Streptomyces sp. NPDC054847
CCCCTTACCCGTGCTGTGCTTCCGCGCTAGTTCCAGGCGTTGTTCTGGTTCTGGGCGTGGGAACCGTGCTGGCCGACTCCGAACTGGGCGCGCACGCCCTGCCCGAGATCGGCGTTCTGCGGCGGCATGACCTCGCTGGGCTGAACCAGGGCGAAGCCCTGGCCGAGGAAGCTGAGCTCCCAGCCCTCTCCGGTGTTGCCGCGGCGCCGGCGGACACCGGAGGAGTGCGTCTGCGCCTGCATCTGCACCCGCAGCGCCGAGGACCAGGCGACGATGGCGTCCGCGTCGACGTTGACGTACTTGTCCGGGGTGACCTGCATCATCAGCGGCTGGCCGGACGTCATCAGCGCGACCTTGCCCCGGCCCGAGATGTTGAGCTGGTACTTGCCCGACCCGGAGATGCCGTACTGGCTGTCCACCGCGATCACCTCGGTGTGCAGCGTGGAGTCGAGCGCCAGGACGTAGGCGCTGTCGACCGTCATGCCCTCCTGGTCGACATCCACCACGTGGACGTACTGCGCGAGGTTGGCGAAGTAGACCGTGCCCTGCCCGGAGCAGCGCATCAGGTCGAGACCCTCACCGGTGTTGGCGCGGGCCCTGCGCTGGCTGCTCGTCTGGTATTCGCCGTCGAAGTCGACGAGCCCCTGGTAGGCAACCATGGCGCCCTTGCGGGCCAGGATGTCGTCGTGGCCGGTTAGCGAGACCCGCAGGAGTTGCGGGTTCTGGACGACGTACCGGTCCTGGCTCTGCTGTTCTGTGTTGCTGAAAAGAGGACTCTGCATGATGTGTTCCCGCTCCCCCTCAGCCCCGGATCCGCAGGCGGTCGGTGCTGTCCTCGCTCGGCTGTACGACGACGATGCCCTGGCCGGAGAAGGCCATCTGGTAGGCCTCTCCGCTGCCCCGCCCGATCAGCGAGGACGCCTTGAAGCTGCGCTTGCCCTTCACCTTCAGGTTCGGGGACCAGGCGACGAGCGCGTCGGGGTCGACGTACGTCTCGTCCTCGCCGCGGCCGCAGTCGACGACGATCGGTGTGCCGCGTGAGGTCAGGGCCACCCATCCGGTGCCCGCGATCTCCACGTTCCACAGGCCCTGGCCGGCGAACTTGGCCAGGCCCTTGACCTTCTCGACGCCCCACTGGAGGTGCGCGTCGAAGGCGAGGACGTTCGTGCCGTTGACCGACAGGGAGTCGTTGTTGAGGTTGATGACGACCACGTCGGCGCCGTAGTCGGCGAGGTAGAGCAGGCCGTCACCGGAGCACTTCATGATGGGCGCGCCCTCGCCGGTCACCCACTGCGCCGCGACCTGGCGGACGGCGGGCGGGTTGGGCTCGTACTGGACGAAGCCCTCGTAGGCGACCATCGAGCCGGTGCGCGCGTACAGGTCCTGGCCGGTGGCCATGGCGACCTTGAGCATGGTGCGGCCGTGGTTCTCCATGCGGGCCACCACGGGGGTCGGGGCGAAGCCCGCGAGTTGCTGGTTCATTGACAGGGCTCCCTCAGACCTCGTACGGCTGGACGACGATGAAGTTGCCAGGGGCGCCCCGGAACTGGAGGTTCACGGTCTCTCCGCTGTGTCCCGGGTACGCGTTGCGGCGCAGCCGGACCTGGCTGGAGAGGATCACCTGCGAGGCGGCCGACCAGGCGACGACCGCGTTGCAGTCGGCGAACGTGGTCGGCGTGACCGGCAGGACCACGGGGATGCCGTGCGTCTTGACGACGACGGTGCCCGTGCCCTGGAACATCATCGTGAACAGCGCGCCGCCGGGAATGCCGTGGCCCTCGATGCGGCGGACCTCGTGCTGAAGGGACTCGTCGAAGGCGAGGACGTTCTCTGCGGAGACGCAGATCCCGTCGCCCTGGAGCTCGATGGGGTGCAGGTGCGAGCCGTCCTCGGCGAGGAACACCTGGCCGCGTCCGGTGCAGCGCATCAACTGCATCTCCTGGCCGGTGGCGTTCCCCACGACCCGGCCGGCGAAGCCCGCGCCCTTGTAGCTGAAGTCGACCTTGCCCTGGTACATGACCATGCTGCCCTGGCGTGCCAGGACGGGCATGCCGCCCATGGTCAGGTCGACCCGCATGAGCTGCTGGTTCTGCGGGGTCCACCGCTGGCCGGTGGCCGTCTCACGGTACGGCTGAAGGGCCGCCTGCAGGCCGGCGCCGGCCTGGGGCACACCCTGCGGAACGCCTTGCGGCATCCCGCCCTGCGGCATGCCGGGGGGCTGCTGACCGTACGGGGCGGGAGCCTGCTGGCCGTACGGCGACGGCATGCCGGGCTGCGGCATTTGTCCGGGGACCTGGCCGGGCATCTGACCCGGCATCTGCCCGGGAACCTGCCCGTACTGAGGCTGCTGCGGCGGTTGCCCGTACGGGGACGGAGCGGGCGGGGGGACGGTCCCGGCCGGCGGTGTCATCGGCGCCGCCATGGTCGGGGCGCTGTGCATCTGGGGCTGCGGGGCCGCGGGGGCCTGACCCGCGGGCGCGCCGAAGGCCGGCGCGGGCTGCGGCGTCTGGGGAGCCTGCGGCGCCTGAGGTGCGGGCGCGCCGAAGGCCGGAGCCGGGGCCGCCGCCTGCGGGGGCGGCGCGAACGACGGTGCGGCGCCCTGCGGTTGCTGAGCCGCGGGGGGCTCCTCCTCCGCGACCTCGCCGCCGAAGTTCTTCAGCAGAGCCTCGAGACCGCCGTCGAACCCCTGGCCGACGGCGGCGAAACGCCACACGTCCTTGAGGTAGAAGTCGCCCAGCATCACGGCGCGCTCGGTGGTGAACTCGGAGCCGGTGAAGGCGTACCGGACGACCTCTTCGCCGCCTGCGACGATGCGGATGTACCCGGGGCCGATCTGCGACATCTGACCGGCACCGTCGATCGTGGCGGTGAAGGACAGCCTGTGGATGTTCGCCGGGATGCGGTCGAGCGTGACGCGGAACGACTCGGTGTCGCCGGACTGCGCGCCGAGCAGCTGGATGGACTCCTCGGGCGACTTCGGCTGATTGAAGAAGATGAAGTACCGGTCGTCGGAGAGCTGCTCGTTGGCATCAAGTCCGAAGCAGCTGATGTCGAAGGTCAGACCAGGAGCCGCGATCTGCACGCCTACGTACAGATCCGTTCCCGGAGTGAGATCACTGATCTTGGCCTTGTGGCCGCGTTGGAATTCCCTGGCCATGCGTTACGACCGTCCCCCATCCCGAATTGAATGCGTCGCGTCAGGCTAACCGCTGGGCGTGAGATTGAGCCAAGCCGGTACACATTCGGTACAGGACCGTCGACGGTCACTCTCCGCGATCCGCGGGCAGGTGCGGCAGCCGGCCGGCGGCGACGACGCCCTCCAGGTAGCCACGGGCCCGCTCGGTGCGGGGATAGGCCTCCAGCAGCCGCCAGAACCGGGGTCCGTGACCGGGAACGAGCAGGTGGGCCAGCTCGTGGAGGAGCACGTAGTCCACCACGTACTCCGGCATGCCCTGCAGGCGGTGGGAGAGCCGGATGCTGCCCTCGGCCGGAGTGCAGGAGCCCCAGCGGGTGTTCTGGTTCGTCACCCAGCGCACGGACGCGGGCCTGGCACGCCCGTCGAAATACTGGGCGGACAACCGTTCCGCACGCTCCGTCAGTTCGGCGTCACCGAGTACCCGCTTGCTCTCCTGCGCCGCGAGCTTGTCGAGCATCACGCCCACCCAGCGCCGCTCCTCCGCCTCCGACATCCTCGCGGGGATCAGGACGATGGTGCGGTCACCCTCGCGGTAGGCGGAGACCGTTCTGCTGCGCCGGGCGCTGCGGCGGACCTCGACCGCGCTCGTCCCCGTTCCGCGGGGCGCGGGACGCTGCGCACTGCGCTGCTGACCTCCCGCGCTGTGCGGTGAGGTCTCCCCAGCGAGGCGAGCGGGTGGGTCGACGGGCACGGCCCCGACGTTACCCGCTGTCCCTGGGAGAAGTCGTGTCCCCGGACGCCGCACTCTTGATCCGCCCGATGGCTGCACCATTTGAACGACTAATACCCCGGACCTGTGGACAACTTTTCACACGCCTCGCCGCGGCCCCGCATTCTGACAACGGCTCGGAGCCAGTCCGAGCACAAAGACCGACGGGGGAAGCGGAATGCATCCGATGATGAAGCCTGCCTTGCGGCGGGCATGGCGGGACCGCCAGTCCGTGCAGTTCGGGGTGACGCCCGCGCATGCGGTGACCCTCGGGCCGGTCGACACCGCGACCGGCGCTCTGATGGAACTGCTGGACGGGACCCGGGGCCTGCCTCTGCTGCGCGAGGAGGCGCGGGCGATGGGCCTGCCGGACGGCCGGGCGGAGGCCCTGGTGCACCGGCTGACCGCCGCGGGCCTGCTCGACGACCCGACGGCCGGAGGTCCCGCGGCCGCCGCGCTGCGCAAGCGGGCGGCGGCCCATGACCGGCTGCGGCCGGACATCGCCGCTTTGTCCGTGATCCATCCCGAACCGGGCGGCGCGGCGGGTCTCGTGGCGGCCAGGCGGGCCATACGGGTCCAGGTCCGCGGAGCCGGGAGGGTCGGTGCGTCGATCGCCGCCACGCTGTCGGCCGCGGGCGTGGGGCGGGTCGAGGTACTGGACGGCGGAGTCACGGAGCCGGGTGATGTGGCTCCGGGCGGCCTGCCCGCGGAGGCGGTCGGCGAGCGCAGGGACACGGCGGCCCGGCGGCTCGTCCGGCGGGCGGCTCCCGACCGGCCTCCGCGTGCCGCGGAGACCGAGGACCCGGACGGCGGGCCCGGCCTCAGCCTGGTCGTCGTGGCACCGCGCGACGGGCTGGCGGCCTACGCCCCTGCCGCGAACGACGCCGAGGAGTGGATCGCGACCGGCACACCCCATCTCTATACGGGCGTTGTGGAGGCAACCGGCGTCGTCGGTCCTCTCGTGCTGCCGGGATGTACGGCGTGCGCGGGCTGCATGGAGCGGGGACAGGCAGAGCTCGATCCGGGAAGGGGGCGGCTGCTGGCACAGTGGCGCTCGGGGCGGCGCCGGACCGTGCCCGCCTGCGATGTCGCGCTGGCCACGGCCGTGGCGGGGACGGCCGCGTGTCACGCGCTGTCCTTCCTCGACGGTGGGGCACCCGTGAGCACCGGGGCCCGATGGGAGATTTCGCTGCCACAGCTGTCCTGGCGGTCGGAACGGATCGCACCCAACCTCGACTGTGCCTGCAGTGCGGCGGGGAAAACTGAGAGGAGGCACACCTCAGGAACAGCTCCGGCACACGACACAATGAACGGGTACACGCGGTCGGCGGAATGATGCCGTCGGCAAACGCGGCACGCTGTCTGGGATTTGGAGGGGCGCATGTCTGATCTTCCCCGGAAGGCGGTCACCCGGACCGCCAAGCTGGCAGCGCTGCCACTGGGATTCGCCGGCCGCGCCACATGGGGGCTGGGAAAGCGGATCGGCGGCAAGTCCGCCGAGATCGTGGCCCGGGAGCTGCAACAGCGCACGGCCGAGCAGCTGTTCAAGGTGCTGGGGGAACTCAAGGGCGGTGCGATGAAGTTCGGGCAGGCGTTGTCCGTCTTCGAATCGGCCCTGCCGGAGGAGATCGCCGGTCCTTACCGAGCCGCTCTGACCAAGCTTCAGGAGGCCGCGCCTCCGATGCCGACGCGGACCGTCCACTCGGTGCTCGAGGAGCGTCTCGGGGAGGACTGGCGTGAGCTGTTCCTGAGCTTCGAGGACAAGCCGTCCGCCGCCGCGTCCATCGGGCAGGTGCACCGTGCGGTGTGGCACGACGGGCGCGAGGTTGCCGTGAAGGTGCAGTACCCGGGGGCGGGAGACGCGCTGCTGTCCGACCTGGCGCAACTGAGCCGTTTCGCCAAGCTGTTGGGGCCGCTGATCCCGGGCATGGACATCAAGCCCCTCATCTCCGAACTGCGTGACCGCGTCTCGGAGGAGCTCGACTACGCGCTGGAGGCCCAGGCCCAGCAGGAGCACGCCGCCGAGTTCGCGGACGATCCCGGCGTGCTGGTGCCGGACGTGGTGCACCAGAGCGACCAGGTCCTGGTGACCGAGTGGATCGACGGCATACCGCTGGCCGAGGTGATCTCCGGCGGCACCCCCGAGGAACGGGACCGGGCGGGCCAGTTGCTGGCGCGGTTCCTCTTCTCCGGCCCGGCTCGCACGGGACTTCTCCACGCCGACCCGCATCCCGGGAACTTCCGCCTGCTTCCCGACGACGACGGCAAGGGCTGGCGTCTGGGTGTCCTCGACTTCGGCACGGTGGACCGGCTGCCGGACGGGCTACCGGAAACCATCGGCGCCTGTCTGCGCATGACCCTCGAAGGCGAGGCGGAGGCCGTCTACGGACTCCTGTGCGAAGAGGGCTTCGTCAAGGAGTCGATCGACCTCGACCCCGAAGCGGTGCTCGACTACCTGCTGCCGATCATCGAGCCGGCGGAGGTGGAGGAATTCACCTTCACGCGCGGCTGGATGCGCACCCAGGCCGCCCGGATCGCCGATGTCCGCTCTCCCGCGCACCAGCTCGGCAAGCAGCTCAACCTGCCGCCCGCATATCTGCTGATACATCGTGTGACATTGAGCACGATCGGCGTGCTGTGCCAGCTGAACGCGACGGTGCGGCTCCGGGGCGAGCTGGAGGAGTGGCTGCCCGGCTTCGTTGTGGAGGACGCCGCAGAGGCGGAGGAGGAAAGCGCGGACGGCGCCGCCGTACTGGAGGCAGGAGCCTGACGGCACCCGGAGCGGCTCCGGCGGACGGACAGCATGCGGGCGGCGGTCACCACCACTGCGGGTCGAGCCGGCTCTCGATCGCCCGGATGTTGTCACGGGCGCAGTCCTCGCAGAGGTAATGGCGGACGCCGTCCTCCACGGAGCAGGTCCAGGTCACCGGCGGCCCCTCGGCGACCTTGCCGCAGCCGGCGCAAACGATGCCCTCGTCCCCCGGCTGCTCGGGGTGGGGAGTCCTGTCCTGGTCCACCTCGCGACGATATCGCCGCCCGGCGGCGAGTGCGCGTCACCACGCACCGCGGGGGCCCGGGCGGGTGGGCCCGCCCCCCCGGGTGGGCGTCGCCGGGCCTGCATGTGCGGCCGGGGCCGGGGGCGGGGCGCGCGCCGCGACCCGCGCGCGGCGCGGCGCTGC
>NZ_JBSGZJ010000375.1:0-7064 GCF_053610925.1 Streptomyces sp. NPDC054847
CATCGATACAGCGGGAAGGGGCGGGGAGGGGAACAGCCTCGCGCAGCGGCCACCGCCCTAGTCGTCGGACGGCCGGGCCGCCCCGTCGTGCCAGCGGGGGTCGTTCTCCCATTCGAGATTCCGTTCCCGCGCCGTCTCCATCGCCTGCGTCGCCTCCACGCGGGAGGCGTACGGGCCGAAGCGGTCCTTCGCGGGGCACTCGGGGCCTTCCTCGACCTTCTTGTGCTGGAGGCAGTAGTACCACTCGCCCGGCTTGCCCACCGTGCGCTTCTTGAACAGGGCCATCGTCGGCTCCTTCCTCTGAGGCCATGCTGCCCCAGCGGGCCTGGTTAGACTCGCTGCCATGTCTGGCCAGTCGCTGCTCGTACCAGGGGAGCTCTCTCCCACCCGATCCGTACCCGGCAACATCCGGCGTCCCGAGTATGTCGGGAAACCCGCGCCGACCCCGTACTCCGGGTCGGAGGTCCAGGACGCGGACACCATCGAGCGGATGCGTATCGCGGGCCGCATCGCCGCGCAGGCGATGGAGGAGGCCGCCAAGCACATCGCCCCGGGGGTGACCACCGACGAACTGGACCGGGTCGCGCACGAGTACATGTGCGACCACGGCGCCTACCCGTCGACGCTCGGCTACCGCGGCTTCCCGAAGTCGCTGTGCGCCTCGATCAACGAGGTCATCTGCCACGGCATCCCGGACTCCACGGTGCTGCGGGACGGCGACATCGTGAACCTGGACGTCACGGCGTACATCAACGGTGTGCACGGCGACAACAACGCCACCTACCTCTGCGGTGACGTCGACGAGGAGTCCCGGCTGCTCGTCGAGCGCACCCGGGAGTCGCTGAACCGCGCGATCAAGGCGGTCCGGCCGGGCCGCCAGGTCAATGTCATCGGCCGGGTGATCGAGTCGTACGCCAAGCGCTTCGGTTACGGCGTCGTCCGCGACTTCACGGGGCACGGCATCAACTCGTCGTTCCACTCCGGGCTGATCATCCCGCACTACGACGCGGCGCACGCGACCACCGTGATCCAGCCGGGCATGACGTTCACCATCGAGCCGATGCTCACGCTGGGGACGCACGAGTACGACATGTGGGACGACGGCTGGACGGTCGTGACGAAGGACCGCAAGCGCACCGCGCAGTTCGAACACACGCTGGTGGTGACGGACACCGGGGCGGAAATTCTTACG
The DNA here is from genome assembly GCF_053610925.1 of Streptomyces sp. NPDC054847. Lineage (NCBI taxonomy): Bacteria > Bacillati > Actinomycetota > Actinomycetes > Kitasatosporales > Streptomycetaceae > Streptomyces > Streptomyces sp. NPDC054847. The sequence goes on from NZ_JBSGZJ010000375.1 coordinate 1,193, forward strand.
TTGCCGTGACGCCCGAGGTGGGTAACGTCTTTACCGACAGGTCGTCGGGAACACGTTGACTTAGGTAAGCCTAAGTAGCAGGATCGGTGGTGGCAACAGCCACTGGCGCTCGTTCCCGACCTCTTCGGTCCCTGGAGGCCCGCCTTGGAAGCAACCGGCACGCCCTTCTCGACGCAGATCCGTCTCGCTTCGCACGAGCGCCACACGACCGTGCAGATGTCGTCCTTCATGGACGACCTGCTCGGCGGCCGGCTGAGTGTCGAGGCGTACGCGCGCTACACCGAGGAGCTGTGGTTCGTCTACCGGGCACTGGAAGGCGCGGCCGAGACGTTGAAGGACGACCCGGTCGCGGGCCCCTTCATCCGGCCCGAGCTGATGCGCACCGCGGAGTTGGAGCGCGACCTGGGGCATCTGCGGGGCGCGGACGTCCGGCCGGAGGAGCTCGTACCGCTGGCGTCGACGGCCGCCTACGCGGCCCGGATCGAGGAGTGCGCGCGGACCTGGCCCGCGGGTTATGTGGCGCACCACTACACCCGTTATCTCGGCGACCTCTCCGGCGGCCAGGTGCTGCGCGACGTGGCGGAGAAGACGTGGGGCTTCGACCGGAAGGGCGACGGCGTCCGGTTCTACGTCTTCGAGCAGATCGCCAACCCAGCGGCGTTCAAGCGCGGTTACCGCGAACTGCTGGACGCGGTCCGGGCCGACGACCTGGAGAAGCAGCGCATGATCGAGGAGTGCCGCGTCGCGTTCGACCACAACGTGGCCATCCTCCGAGACCTCGAGCGGGAGTTCCCGCTCAGCGCGTGACCTCCGGCATGGTCACCGCGTGCGGCAGCCGGGCCCGTTCGCTGCGCTGAAGGGTCATCCGCGTGGCGGGAGCGGTCGGGCGCCCCTCGGCGGGCAGGGGCGTGGGCGCGGGGCCGGCCGTGGGCACGGACAGCGGAGCGGGTGCCGCGAGGCGTACGCGTCCGCCGATCTCCACGATGCCGTCAGGGCCGGGGGCGGTGAGGATCTGCGATCCCCGGCCCTGAGTGATGTTCAGCGCCCGTCCGAGCCGGTCGGTCAGCAGCAGCGCCGCCGCGCCCGTGGCCTCGTCCTCCACGGCGAGGTCGCCGCGCGGCCCGAACGCGCGCGCCCTCACCCGGCCCGCCGCCTCGTCCTCCCAGGCCCACGCGTACAGCCTGCCCTCGCCGGGCGGCGGCACGGGCAGCGCGTCGACCTCGGCGGGTGACGTGTACTGCTCGAGCCGTCGCGGCGGCGCCCATTCGGCACGGGCCGTGATCCAGGTGAACTCGCCGTCGTCGCGCACCCATACCTCGCCCGCCGGCGGGCGTACGGCCTGGAGGTCCAGCAGCCAGGCGACGCCGACGAGGGGGTGCCCGGCGAAGGTCAGGCGCTGCGCGGGCGTGTAGATGTCGACGGCGCCGCGCTCCGGGTCGTCCACGAACACCGTCTCGCTGAAGCCCAGTTGGGCGGCGAGCGCCTGCCGGGACCCGCGGTCCGGGTGGCGACGGGCATCACGCACCACGCCGAGGGCGTTTCCGTGCCGCCCGTCACCGCCACAGAAGACGTGGAGGACGTCGAGAACCTCGGGTACGCCGAGCGCGTCGAGTTCGTTCACGCAGGCATTCAAGCATCCCCGTTCGCCAACGGGCGGTCCCACGGCGGCGGACGGCGAGGACCGGGGCGTGTTCGGCCTCCGGCCGGCCCGGCCGTCGGCGAGGTCACGGTGTGGGCGCTGATTCCGGTCCCGGCGTCCGGCCTGTCACGGGCCCCGGTAGGGTTCGGACGGTCCATGGGGGTCGAGGAGCAGAAGGCAACCGATGAGAAGGCTGGGTCGGGCGGCGACGGGTCTCGCGGCGACGGCGGTACTGTCCCTGACGGCGAGCGCGTGCGTGACGGTGCACGGGGAACTGGAAGTCGTCCCTTCGGCGACGAAGGACGAGGCGGCGAAGGCTCTCGCGGCGTTCACGGAGGCGTACAACAAGGCCGACAAGGCCTATGACCCGGCGTTGGACGCGGCTCATGTCACCGGTGCGCTCGGCGCGATCAACCAGGCCGGCCTCAAGGCCCGTCAGGTCAACTTCCCGGGCGGCAACCCGAATCATGTGCCGCTGGAGCTGACCGACGCGAAGTTCACCATCCCCAAGAAGGCCGGCTGGCCGCGCTGGTTCGTCGCGGACACCGACTCCAACCGCGACCGGGACGACAGCGCGGCGGACAACCGCTGGGTCCTCGTCTTCGTGCGCGCGGGCGCGGACGAAGGATGGAAGGCCGCCTACCTGACGATCATGCTCCCCCAGCAGATCCCGGCCTTCCGGACGGACAAGGACGGTTACGCGGAGCCCGTCGCCCCGGACAGCGCGGCGACGGCGGTCGCGCCCCGCAACCTGAGCGAGGAGTACGCCTCGTACATGCAGAACGGGAAGCCGGACCACTTCAAGCCCGGCCCCCACACCTCCGCCTGGCGCGAGGACCGCAAGAAGAACGCGAACGTGCCGGGCGTGAACACCCAGTACCTCGACCAGCCGCTGGACACCGGCGCCTTCGGGCCCCTGGGGCTGATGACGCGCGACGGCGACGCCTTCGTCTTCTTCTCGGTGCGCAACTTCGAACGCCAGACGGCCGCGAAGGGCGTGCGGCTGAAGGTGGTGCCGGACGTCAAGGCACTGCTGACCGGCGAGGTGAAAACCACGATCACCAAGGAGCGGGTGTCCAGCCAGGTGGTCCTCGTCCCGCCGGGCAACGGTGGCGAGCCCGGCCAGGCGGTGGACGTGGTGGGCCGTCTGACGGGGCTGACCGCGGCGAAGGGCTCGTAACGGGACTCGCCGTTCAAGGGCGGGTGGCCGCCGGGACTCGCCGTTCAAGGACGGGTGCGCCGGAACTCAGTGTCTGCCGGCTCGCGGGCGTGCCGCTCACGCCGGACGGTGGCCGGGGGCGACCGGGCCTACCGCTCACGCGAGACGGTGGCCGGGGCTCGCGCCGGGCGTACCGGTCCGTATGCCGGTGGCCGTCTAGCGGACGGGTCCGAGGTGCGGCGCGGCACGCCGGGCCGCGACCCGGGCGCGAAACCGCGGACGGAGCTCAGCGGCCGAGGGGCCAGGCTGCCGCGTGGTGGTCGATGTCCTCGTTCTCGCCCGCGTATTTCGCGCAGGCGTCCGTCAGCGTCTCCAGCAGGGTCAGCGGGTCCGGCAGCGGATGCTCCGGGCCGCGGACCCAGGCGACCGAAAGGTCACCGTCGCCGGGGAGACGGGCGGGCGGTACGAGGACGTAGCTGCCGCGGCAGTGCCAGCGCAGGCCGGGGTGCTCGTCCATTGTCTCCGGGTGGCAGTCCAGTGCGCAGGGCCACCATTCGTCCTCGTCCTCCGGGGTGCCCCGGGTGGCGGTGAAGAACAGCATCCGGTCCTCGCCGACCTCGGCGACCGGGCCGACGTCGATGCCCCGCTCGAGCAGCCGGGCGAGCGCACCCCGGCCGGCCTCCAGGGGGACGTCGAGCACGTCGTGGACCATGCCGGTGGCGGTGATGAAGTTCGCCTCCGGCTGGCCCTGCGCCCAGCGCTGGATCTGTGCCTTGTCGGTCGTGGACTGGGTCTGCCAGGCGAACGAGACCGGATGGGTGGCCGGTGTCGGACAGCCGATGCGCTCACAGGAGCAGCGGTAGCCGATCGGGTGGGCGGCGGGCGCGAGCGGCAGTCCGGCGGCGGCGGCGGCCAGCAGCAGGTCCTCGCGCTGCGAGTCCTCCGCGTCGGTGTTCCCGCTGCGGCGGCGCAGCCACTGCGCCAGCCTGTTCTCCCGGGAAGGCCTGCCCTCCGTGCCGCGGTAGCGGCCGATACCGTCGCCCATCTATCCCCTCACACCTCACGCTCGCCCCACGCGGACCCTGCCATGGTCCCACCATCCTGCTCCCCGGGTGGCCACAGTCCTCAACCGGGGTGGGGCACGTCGTCATCCCGGGGGCGCACGGGATCAGTCGCGGGGCGCGAGACCGTTCACGGCACAGTCCACGATCTGGTCGGCGTACTCGTGCGTGAGGGGCAGGGTGCGCAGCAGCCAGCGGTGGGCGAGCGGCCCGGTGAAGAGTTCGAGGGCGACGCGCAGATCGATCCCGGACCGCACCTGGCCCGCCTCCTGCGCGGCGCGCAGCCGTGTGACGTAGAGCTGGAGCTGCGGCTCGAGCAGCCTTTCGACGAACTGGGCGCCGACCTCCGCGTTGACCACGCCCTCTGCGGTGAGCGCGCGGGCGGGGGCGTCGTAGACGGGGGTGTTCATCTCGTCGACGGTGGCGCGCAGGACCGTGCGGAGGTCTGCCTCGATGTCCCCGGTGTCGGGAATCTCATAGCCGCCGGGCCCGGCCGCCTCCGCCGCCCGGTCCGCCATGCCGAGGAACGCCTCGAGGAGCACGGCCGCCTTCGAGGGCCACCAGCGGTAGATCGTCTGCTTGCCGACGCCTGCGCGGGCGGCGATGCCTTCGATGGTGGTCTTCGGGTAGCCGATCTCACCCACGAGGGCGAGGGCCGCGTCGTAGATCGCGCGCCGGGAGCGTTCGCTGCGGCGGGCGGAGTCGGGTGCCTTCATCTCGCTCATGGCAGCCAATCTAGCAACGATGAACCGAGACGTCTCGTCTCACTCTGGTGTGCGGGGCGGCCAGGCGTCGCCCCATTCGGCGTCCCTGGCGTCCTTGTAGAGCGCGCCGTGGCGCTTGGTCACCGTGTCTCGGCGCAGCCCGTCGTCCTTGGTGCAGAGGTCGAGCAGCACCATGCCCTTGCGGATCTGCGGCTTGCGGGTGACCCGGGCGGTCGCCGGCTCCACGGGGAAGCGAGTGGCGGCCACGTAGCTGAACTTCTCGTCCTCGTACGCCAGCGAACCGCCCTTCACCTGACGGTGCAGCGACGAACGGGAGACGCGGGCGGCGAAGTGGCACCAGTCGGAGCCCGGCTCTATGGGGCAGGCAGCGCTGTGGGGGCAGGGGGCGGCGATGTGCATCCCGGCGGCGATCAGGGTGTCGCGGGCCTCGATGATCCGCTCGTAACCGTCGGGGGTGCCTGGCTCGACGATCACGACGGCGCCTGCGCCGGCCGCGCGCGCGGACTCCGCGACGACGGCGGCACGGGCGGCGGGATCGAGCTCGTTGAGGACGTACGACACCGTGACGAGATCAATGCTCTCGATACGGAGCGCCGAGCTGATCCGCGAGCGCTGCCAGTGGGCGGCCTGGAGGGAGGGCACCTGCGAGGCGCGGGCCAGCTCCCGGCCGAGCGCGAGCGCGGGCTCGGCCCAGTCAAGAACCGTCGTGCTCGGCGCCGCCTCCTCCCACGCGTCGGCGACCGCCCAGCTCGCGGCGCCGGTCCCGCCGCCGATGTCGGCGTGCGTGCCCGGCACCCAGCCGGGCGCAGCGGCCCGCAGCGCGTCGAGCGCGGCCCGCACCGCCTCGAAGGTGGCGGGCATCCGGTACGCGGCGTAGGCGACGACGTCACTCCGGTCCCGCAGGATGGGCGAACCGGTGGGGGTGTCCCCCCGATAGTTCACGATCAGCCGCTCGACGGCCTGCGCGGCCTGCGTGGGCGGCAGCCCGTCCAGCAGCCCGGCGAGGGCGCTGCGCAGGGTCTCGGCGGTGGGGGCGGGGGCGGCGTTCACCGGAAGAGTCTACGCGGGGCGGGCGGCCCGCCCGACGTCCTTGCGGGCGGGACCGCCGGGCCCTGGCGGACGGGGGCCGCCTTGCGGGCGGGACCGCCGGGCCCTGGCGGGCGGGGCCGCTGCGCGGGGCCGTTTCCCCACCCCGCCCCTTCCCGAAACCGGGGGCTCTGCGCCCGGACCCCCGCGCCTCAAACTCCCCCTACGGCCTGGCGGCCGTGGGAGGTGCCCCCAGCGGGGC